>NZ_JACDWU010000237.1:0-35836 GCF_016464045.1 Pseudoalteromonas sp. bablab_jr011
GCCAGCGACTTGGAATACATTTTTTGCCAAATCAATTGATAATGTGCTAATTTTCATGACGGACGTTCCCTTTTAACTGAGTGTGAGTTAACCAGTTTGGCGCATTGACGCCGTTTAGGGGAGCGTCCATCTCATCATCCATAATCTAGCCCCTGCAATTGGTGAAATAAATGCCGACCGCTCAAATTTCCGCTATGGAATGGTTACAACCAGCAGCGCCAACTACGGCGCATGCCCTGTGAAAATAGATTTTAAACAGCGCGTATTCGAACCACCACTTTATGCAAGAAAACGTATAGCAGACACCTATTTTTATATGCAAAAAACCTATGACTTAAAAATATCAGATAAGCAACGCACCTTGTTTGAGTCATGGCAAAAACTCGAGATAGCCGAAATAAGCAATAGAAAAGCACTGTAAAATTTGTACACCTGTTTACAAAACTACAACCGTACTCTATTGCCTTACCTCTTTCTTGTTGATATTTTTTAAACAATCATTTACAGGAAAGTAAACAAATGTTTAAAAATAACAAACTCGCAGTAGCAATCTTTTTTGCGGTGTCAGGCCTCTCTTTATCTGGCTGTGGTGGCGGAGGTTCATCAACGCCAACCAACCCAAATACAAGCACGCCTACACCACCCCCAACAAATTCTGGACCAACATGGACTGCGGGTACTTTTGCCTCATCGAGTGAATTTAAAGACCAATGTGCAATACCACGCACGGGCAATGATCCTTACAACAATAACCAACCATACCCAGATAAAGCAGGCTCTGAATTTACAGAGAAAATGTGGTTACGCTCTTGGAGCAATGAAACTTACCTTTGGTACGATGAAATTGAAGATAATAACCCAGATAACTTTAATTCAGTGGCCGCTTATTTTGCACAGTTAAAAACGTTCCAAAAAACAGACTCAGGTGCTAACAAAGATAACTTCCACTTTAGCGAACCGACCGAAGATTACTTTAAAGAAGCGCAATCAGGTGTCGTATCTGGCTACGGAATTAACTGGGCATTTATTAAGAATACTCCTCCGCGTGAGTTGCGCGTTGCTTATCTAGAAGATGATTCGCCAGCCGCTAAAGCAGGTTTACAGCGCGGCGATACTATTCTATCGGTTGACAATGTAAGCATTGATAGCAATACCGCAGCAGGCGTCGATACATTAAACGAAGTACTTTTTAGTCCAACAGCTGGCGAGTCTCACAACTTTAAGTTGCGCAGCAATGATGGCACTGAAAAGTCGATTAATATCGTCGCCGGAAATATCACCAAAACGCCGGTGCAAAACGTTGGCACCATCACTACCGAAAACGGTTTCAAAGTTGGCTACATGCAATTTAATAGCCATATTAGTATTGCTCAGCAAGGACTTATTGATGCGGTCAATCAGTTTAAAGCCGACAATATTGATGAACTCGTAATCGACTTTAGATATAACCGTGGCGGCTTGTTAGCGCTGTCATCGCAGCTTGCTTATATGGTCGCAGGCCCTGCTAATACTCAAGGTTTCTATTACTATCAAACCATTAAAAACGACAAACAACCTGTCGAAAGCCCATTTCCGTTCGTTGATATTGAAGTGGACTACTCAACTTTTGAGGTAACTAATAATACCCTGCCAGATCTTAACTTAGCAAAAGTCTATGTACTGAGCACTGAAAGCACTTGTTCTGCCTCAGAAGCTTTTATAAATGGCTTAAAAGGCATTGATGCTGAAGTTATTTTAATTGGTGGTAAAACCTGTGGTAAACCCTATGGCTTTACCCCAACGCATAACTGCGCCACGACGTATTACACAATTCAGTTTACCGGTGCCAACTTTAAAGGTTTTGGTGAATACGCCGATGGCTTAAACCCAACACCAACACCACAATTTGCAGCTGATGTGAAAGGATGTGTCGTTGCTGATGACTTTGATCACTCTTTAGGCGACCAACAAGAAGGACTCCTCGCGGCCGCTCTTTATCATATTGAAAATGATAGCTGTCCTGTTGTGGCACAAGCATCAGCAACTAAACAGCTAAACTTTGCATCACAAGCAGAACAAGAGACTGGGTTATCGCTTTCACCAAATCGTCCTATTTACAGAGAAAACATGGATTTAACTCGTCCAGTTTCAGCGAAAGGAAAGAGCAATGAGTAAAAAACATGTGCTGACTGTCGCTATGTTAACAAGCTTAGTGGCGTGTAAAAGTACCCAAGCCGAACAACCACAAAATGCCACACTAACGCGAGTCAACCCAGGTGTCATCACTCAGTTGCAACAAGCGATTCAGTCAGCCAAAGGTGGGAGCTTAGTAACGCTCGCTGATGATGTGTTTACAAAAAGCGCAGAACTATTGATTGATCACGGCACCAGTAAAGGTCCAGATGGAATGCCAATTATGGGGGCACATAGCATTCCATCTGAAAAGTTCATATTGCAAAAAGCCGCTGATCAATGCGTACTTTACTACCCTAAAAAAGAGTTGCGTATTCCACTGCCCAATGTGGAATGCGAAGTCAAATAGCAAAAAAGGCGCAGTATGTTACTGCGCCTTTCATTTTCTAGTGCTTCTGATGAATAGCGTTGCTATCCATGCAATTGTCAATAATTAACCCTTGTCAGATATCGCTATTATAGGCTTTGATGAGGACCAAACACTTCGTAATGAATACGCTCGGCTGCCACACCTAAATTAACAAGTTGCTGTTTAATCAAAGCCATAAAAGCAATGGGTCCACAGATATAAAACGCGCCATCGCTAAGCAGTAACTTTTCAGTCAGTAAAGCAACATCCATCAAACCAGTAAAATCGGCTCCGGCTCCTTCTTTAAACCATGTAAAACAACTCAGCCCTTGGTGTGTATTAACTTCTGACAGCAAATAATCTTTAAATGCATATTGCGCAGCGTTATCACAGGCATGTAAATAATGAATAGGCTGGCTAGGTTGCTTGTCAAGTAAGCTTTGCAGCATGGCCAACAAGGGTGTTTGACCAACCCCTGCAGAAATGAATACCACAGAGCAGTTACTTTCACGTAAAACAAAATCACCCGCGGGTGGGTAGACCTCTATGTGCTCGCCCTCATCTAAACTATGTAAATAATTAGAAACCAGTCCTTCTCGCTTCACACTGATCCGATAGTTTTCACCGTTACTTTTTTGTGAGATAGAGTACTGGCGAATTTGAGTATTCTCAGTCTTTTTAGAGTGGACTTTTATACCTAAGTATTGACCAGGTAAGTGCGACACAACGGGCTTTCCATCACAAGGAGTGAGGGTAAAGCTGGTAATAGAATCTGACTCAACGTGTTTTTTAGTGATCGTAAACAAACGAGTACCAAACCAGCCCCCTTTAGCTTGTTTAGTTTTTTGATATAGCGCCATTTCTTCTGTAATGCATACATCGGCAAGCAATGCATATGCTTCACGCCACGCATATTCAACCTCAGGGGTAAATTGCTCTGGCAATAACTCTTTTAAGGTCGCAATTAAATGCCCACCAACAATCGAGTAGTGTTCTGGCAAAATATGGTAACTCGTGTGTTTATGGTTAATACGCGCTAACGCACTTTTTAAGACCTCAAGATTATCAATATTTGCAGCATAAGCAGCTAACGCATTGAATAATGCAAATTGCTGATGCCCTGATTTTTGATGGGTCATATTAAAAATATTTTTTAGCTCAGGATTATAACTAAACATACGATCATAAAAGTACTCAGTAACTTGCGGACCTGCTTCTGCAAGCAAAGGCAGTGTACTTTTTACAACCTGGATCGTTTTTTCAGATAACATATTTTTTCCTATTCAAGAGTAGTTAACCTGGACGGCCATCAACACGACGTTTAAGTAAAATGGGCGCACAATGAAATAAAAATAAAATAAAACCCAGCACCCATAGCAATGCACTTAATTGCCACGCAAGGTGATGGTTTAAAATAGCGGGGAGCAGAGCACGGACAATGGCAGCTCCTGCAATAAGCATAAAGGCGACATTCACGAGTACAGGCACCTGTAAAGGACGACTTGTATGGCCATGCGATACACGCACCATCATGGCAAGAATCATTAAGCCAATCGTGCCAACAGTGACAAGATGCAACGCATCTTTAAAGAGTATGAGTGGGCTGTAAAAGCTAACAGCGATTAACGCTAAACCTATTGCCAGTGCCCAATAAGCAAAATGCAGAGACCACAATAAAGGCACTTTTAATACACCTGCATGCCACCACAAAATACTGCGATAAAAATGCAAGGTAGCTAGCCATGCGAATACCCAGCCAACACTCAATGTGTTAAAAAATAACTGGCTTAAGAAATACCAAGCAATGGCAAATAACGAACTGAATAGCAGTAGCTTATCAAGCTTAGAGCTGCGCACTTGTTCAGTAATATTAAGACCGCGTGCGGTAAAAAAAGGCACAACACGCCCCGCAACAACCCCCACCAATAACACCATGAGTAAAACGGCGGTATCAACAATACTTAGCGCAAAGGAAAACTTTTGCAAAACGACCAAACTGAGGAAAATCATATTGCACGCGCATAGCATGGCGGTAATAAAAATGAACAAATAATTATGACGGCTTTTAGCCTGTAAGAGCATATCAGTCAAAATAGCAATACCAGCCAACCACCACACAAGCTGAAATCCCCCTACCAAGTAAAGGTTAAGTTGACTAATACCATTTACGTCAACAAAGAAACTGCCGCGTGCGATAACCCAAGTCACACTAAGTAAACACAATTTAATACCGCTAACACTTGGCACACCTGTCCACGTTTGCGCTGCGGTCAGTAAGAATCCCATAGCAACGACCCCTGCAAACCCAAATAGCATTTCATGGGCATGCCACAGCGTAGCAGGCATTGTTAACTGCCAACTTGCATAGCCACTCAGAATTAGCAGCCAGTAGCTCATAGATAAAACAGCCAAAATACCAGCCCCTAAAAAGAAAGGTCTAAATGCTAATCCCCATACTGGCCATTTACTTAGCTGATAAACATGGATTTTTTTTGGCATTGGCTCTGTTAAATTAATGACTTTCATTGCAACCCTTATTTGCCTGAATTAGTCAGCTTATTGCACAGTTCACGCCAAAAATAAAAACCATTAATTTTCAATCAATTAAAAACAAATCATTGCCTTATGTGTCATAATGACTCACCATTATAAAAGACAAAAGAACACATTTAGGTCAATTTGACATGACAAGCCAAAAAAGCATCCTCGATATTGCATTGGCACTTGCCCACGTAAATCCAAACAAAAACGACTTTAGCGATCTACTAAGCTGTATAAGTGAATGGATACACTGTGATGCCGTTGCCCTACTTATTAAGCAGGGCGAAACGTTAAAACCCGTCGCCCAGCGCGGCTTGTCTCAAGACACTCTTGGCAGACGCTTTGAGATAAACGAGCACCCTCGTTTATTTGAAATTTGCAGAAGCACCCAACCGCTCAAGTTTGCTAAAGAGTGTGAGCTTCCTGACCCTTATGATGGTTTATTACAAAGTCGTGAGGGGGATTTTCCTGTACATGCATGCATGGGGCTGCCCCTTTACAGTCAACAGCAAGATTCACAATTACTGGCTGTTTTAACCTTTGATAGCCTCAACGAATATGCTTTTGATGATGTCCCCCATACTCAGCTCACACAGCTTATGCAATTAGTCGCAGCACATGTTGAAACCCTCCTTACAGTGCAACATTACCAGCAACATGCACAGCACAATCACCAACTAGCTCAGCAACTTAATCTTGAGGCTTTAACCCGAGAAGGTGTTGAAATAATTGGTAATAGCCACTGTATGCAAATACTAAAAAATGATATTCAATTAGTGGCTGCATCGGAGTTTAGCGTACTGATACAAGGCGATACTGGAGTCGGGAAAGAGCTTGTTGCACGTAATATTCATCTCAATTCGAAGCGACGAGAACAACCCTTAATCCACCTTAATTGTGCTTCGTTACCTGAGAATCTGGCAGAAAGTGAATTTTTTGGGCATAGCAAAGGCGCATTTACTGGCGCCCATTCAACTCGCCAAGGTAAATTTCAACTCGCTGATGGCGGAACACTTTTTCTTGATGAAATTGGTGAATTACCCTTAGCAATGCAAAGTAAGTTGTTGCGCGTACTGCAAAGTGGCGAAGTGCAAACCGTGGGTGAAGATCAAAGTCGTTACGTTGATGTACGCGTTATTGCAGCAACAAATCGCGATTTAAAACAAGAAGTTGCTGAAGGACGTTTTCGCGCAGATCTTTATCATAGGCTGCGCGTTTACCCACTTAACGTACCCGCACTAAAAGAGCGCGAAAATGATGTGATTCTTTTGGCTGGCTTTTTTGTTGAGCAAACTGCGCGCAAACTTGCTATAAAACAGCTAAAACTGGGTATCGACACGCAAATATTGCTACGCCAATATGATTGGCCTGGTAATGTGAGAGAGCTTGAACACGTGATAAGTAGAGCTGCTTTGAAAGCCAAACAACAACAATGGCAACAGAAAATCATCACCATTGAACCACAGCACTGTGATATAGAAAAACGTGCTACAAACACGCACACAACGACTCAGCTTATCAATACCAATACATCCTCGCTGTCATTAAAAGAAGCTACCGATGCGTTTAGTTATCAGATGATTATGCAGCAACTAGAACAGCACAACTTAAACTGGGCAGCCACTGCCCGCACGCTTAAAGTCGACAGGGCCAACCTTGTGAGGCTGGCCAAACGCTTGGGTATTAACGTAAAAAAGTCGCTCTAGTTTTTTAATTTTTTAAAATAGGCTTTTAGTAGCTGGCTAAATGCCTGTACTTTCGCGGTGCGGTGCACCAAGTGATGTGTTACCAACCAGAGGTCGGTCGGCCAAACGAGTTCTTTTGCAAGCACAGGCACTAAATCTGGGTATTGATCTGCGACCTCATGCTGTAAACCACCAATGCCCAGCCCCCTAACAATAGCACGCGTTGCTTCTGATGTTTCTGATACTCTAAGCTTGATTTGTGCGGGTGCTATGTGCTCATCAACCCAAGCAAAATAAGGCACTTTAGCGTTGTAACCAGCTACACCCGACACAAAACTATGCTGCTCTAACTGCTGTAAGGTTTTCGGCAAACCATATTTTTCAATGTAGCTTTTTGAAGCATAAAACCCGGACGATAACTCAGCCAAATGCTGAGCAATATAATCTCCTTCATCAGGGCGAGGGCCTGCACGTACAGCAATATGAGCTTGACCATGGTCAAGACGTAATCGGTTTTGGTCAAGGATCACTTCAAGCCGTACTTGCGGGTGTAGGCTCTGAAACTGTTCGCATACTTCACTTAATACATCAATGAAACCACTGACCGTTGTCAGTAATAAACTGCCACGCAGTTGACTGTCGGCAGCAATAATATCGTTGTGTAGCTTTTCGAGCTCTGCATTAATCGCTTTCGCTGTCGCAAAGAGCTTTGCACCTATTTCTGTCACGGTGTAACCACGCGCATGGCGATGAAATAAGCGTGCATCAAGATTCTCTTCTAAGTTATTAACCCTTCTGAGTACCGTGCTGTGATGAACACCCAAAGATTCTGCCGCGGCAGTTAATGTGCCTAGTCGTGCGACTTCATAAGCAACTTTTACATCTTGCCAATCATCAAATTGAATTGCCATAGCGCCCTCTTGTGTGCGTATATGCACATAAGTTTTGCGTTTATTTGGCTTTTCTGCAAGCTGTTTTTTGCTAAAGTTAAGGTATCAACCGTGAAGCTTAAAAGGAAGCCATCATGACAGCACCAAAAATCATTGCCCTCGCAGGCAGCTTACGTAAAGACAGCTTTAATCAAAAACTAATTAATGAAGCAGCACGCTTCGCCCTTGAAAGCGGTGCTGAAGTAGAAGTGCTTAAACTAAGCGATTTAGACTTACCACTATTCGATGAAGATATAGAAGCACAAGGTACACCTGCAGGTGCACAACGTTTAAAAGATAAACTACGTGCTGCCGACGGTATTTTATTAGCAAGCCCAGAATATAATGGCTCTATTACAGCACCTTTAAAGAATGCCATCGACTGGGCTTCGCGAACTGAGCAAGGTGCAGTGCCTGCATTTCGTAACAAAGTAACGGCACTTTTTGCGTCATCACCTGGTGGTTTAGGCGGCCTACGTGGTTTAAATCATGTACGCGATATTTTATCCGGCATCGGTAGCCTAGTATTAGCTGACCAACTTGCAGTGCCCGCTATCCACACGAAATTAGATGAACACGGCCGCATTAACGATGCCGATACTGCCGAACAAGTTGCCAGTCTTGCACAGCAGCTTGTCAGTGTCGCCAGTAAATTAAATAAGTAAGCGTTTAACTCAACTTTGTCGCTGCTAATTTTGCAGCGATGAAGTCTTCATGAGTCACATACAGAAGACTCGCGACACGGCGAATAACTAATTCTTCATGTTTATCAAGTTCGCCATCAGCGTACGCTAAACGCCATAACAGCTCGATGATATCGATGCGCTGCTCGGCACTGCACTGAGCGTTAATTTGCTTAGAAAATTGGAAGTAATCAATCGCTTCATCTAAGTTTTTCGACGCACCTTCTACAAGCTCCAGCACTTCTTCGTCTGATAAAGAAAAGTATTTCTTTAAGGTGTTGTTCAGTGCCTGTTGCTCATCATCTTGTAACTCATTGTCAGCGCGCATCACCTCAATTAATAGTGCAGCAACAGCCGTTTTGAGGTCATGTTCGCTAATGTTAGATTGGCTGTTGTCCATTGCTGAAAAGAGCTGTTTTATTTTACTGAGCATCACATTGTCCCTTTTGGGTGTTAAACTACGTATAGATGTAACGTTACCTTAGTTTGACTATGGATGCTAATTCATGGTTCAACGATGCGATGAATTAACGCATTAATCACATGGAGTTAAGTGTTTATGAGTGGAGTTAGAAGTACACAAGCACTACTGATCAGCGCGATGATATTGATTGCGGGGTGCAGTGCTGCCCAGGCCGCAAAAGGCGAAACCGAGAAACTCTACGACTTTGATGAGAAAGTCCATTACTATCAAACCAAATTGGCAGATGGTCGTTATCATCTTGAAATTCAATCTGATGATTACCCACATTTCAAAAATCAAAGCGTCTTTTTACTGCGTCATGCTAGCCGGTTATGTAAGGACAAACCTTTTATGTTAAGAGTGACTGATGGCGTACAAGAGTACGAGCGCTTTCCTACGAAACCACGTGCCTACCAGCCACCTTTAACCGTAGTATTGCAATGTGAAGACGACGCTAATTAACCAAAAGGCTGGATAATAAATCGGTATCCAGCGGCTACTATTAACGCCAACTTCTTGAGTTTACTTGGAGCTAGTTAATCAGTGTAGCCCCACGGAGCGTTTGGAGGTGTAATCGGTTTTGTTAAGTCAAAGTCAACACGAAACTCACGACCCTCACGCACTAAACGGTAGGTGAATTGTTTTGGGTAAATATACATTTGCCACGTATTACCCATCGACTGCGGAATACCTTGGCTTGCAAACAACTCTTTTGAATATTGATCTGCAGGAAATGACTGAGCATTCACAAAGCCAGCATCAACAGTATGACCGCCATACATTGTAGACGCATCATCGCTGCCATCTTTATGGCGATGGTCGTGCTTTAAACTCAAACCACTGCCTGTTTTAGTTATGATCCATGTACGCGACGCATCATCACCAACATGAAATGGTACTTGCAACTCACGCTCGTTACAGTGGCGCACATTCATAATAAGCTTTTTACCCGCAAACGAGCTTGGCCCAGTGGCATTATCAACCGTAACTTTTCCCTCATACGCTTTGCCACAATGCGCTGCAATATTATTAAAAAAGCCATCATGGCTCGGTATTGACACTAACGGCGCTGGACGTGCAATTGCCACTGATGATGCTGTCACTAGCATTGAAGCCACTAAATATTTCATGGTGTGTTCCTTAAATAAAAAATACGTGTTTTAGATTAGCGATTTATACATGACAAAGAAAGCAATCACGATAAGTAATAAATAAAAACGCGGCTTACGCCGCGTTTAGGTTCCACATGTAATACACGTTTATTGCCAAGGTCTCGTGGCTGCAAGTTGCTTTTCAAAAGCATCTATTTGGCCGTTAAGCGTCTCGGTTACTCCGATAAAATCTAGGCCACTTAATAAACGTTCTTTAATGTCATGACGAATATCAAAATGAATGGTCTCAAATTTATCGCTACGAAGTTGCTGATTTTCTAAATCTACCTCAATATGAATATCATCATGCTGCTCACTCAGTACAAATAATCGCTCAAGTGTTTCTGCCGGTAATGCGATAGCAAGCATTTGGTTATTGCCGCAGTTATTAAAGAAAATATCTGCAAAGCTTTCCGCTAAAATGACTTCAAAACCATATTGCTTTAATGCCCATGGCGCATGCTCACGCGATGAACCACAACCAAAATTATCGCGAGTTAAAAGAATTTGCGCACCTTGGTAACAAGGGCGATTCAAAATAAACTCAGGGTTTGGCTCGCCATTATCTAAGTAACGCCAATCATAAAAAAGCGCCGCATCAAAGCCATCACGACTTGTCGAAGTTAAAAACTGCTTTGGAATAATTTGGTCAGTATCTACATTGTTTTTATCTAACGGGGCCATTAAGCCACTAAAATAGATGCTCATTAGGCTTCTCCTCTGATATCAACAAAACGACCATGAATTGCAGCTGCCGCAGCCATTGCTGGGCTAACTAAGTGAGTGCGCCCACCGCGACCTTGGCGTCCTTCAAAGTTACGATTTGAGGTCGATGCACAGCGTTTACCTGCTTCTAATCGGTCGTCATTCATTGCTAAACACATTGAACACCCCGGCTCACGCCATTCAAACCCTGCTGCCTTAAAGATATCAGCAAGTCCTTCGTCTTCTGCTTGCTTTTTAACAAGGCCAGAGCCTGGAACAATCAATGCCTCTACACCGGCTGCAACTTGCTTACCTTCAACAATCTGTGCAGCGGCACGTAAGTCTTCAATACGACTATTAGTACATGAACCAATAAATACCGTATCAACCGTTGCTGAAGACAGCTTGTCACCCGCCTTTAAGCCCATGTATTTCAGTGCGCTGCGAATCGCATCGGCTTTAATTAAATCAGGCTCTTGGTCTGGGTCTGGAATACACTCATCTACGCCAATAACTTGTTCAGGGCTGGTGCCCCAAGTAATTTGCGGTTGAATGTCGGCTGCTTGTAATTCAACAACATGGTCAAACTGCGCGCCTTCGTCCGTTTTTAGTGTTTGCCAATAGGCAACTGCTGCGTCAAAGTCATCGCCTTTTGGTGCAAATGGGCGACCTTTTAAATAATCATAGGTAGTTTGATCAGGTGCAATTAAACCGGCTTTTGCGCCCATTTCAATGCTCATGTTACACAGCGTCATGCGTGCTTCCATTGACAGTGCTTCAATGCCTTCACCACAAAATTCAGCTACATACCCAGTGCCACCCGCGGTCCCTAGCTTACCAATGACCGCCATAATTAGGTCTTTCGCTGTGACTGTTGGGCGTAAACGACCATTAATTTGAATTTTTAACGACTTGGCTTTTTTCTGCTGTAAGGTTTGGGTTGCTAATACGTGCTCGACCTCTGAGGTACCAATACCGTGCGCAAGTGCACCAAACGCACCATGGGTTGAAGTATGACTGTCACCACAAACAATGGTCGTACCCGGTAAGGTAATGCCCTGCTCAGGCCCCATTACATGCACAATACCTTGATTAATCGAATTTAAATCATAAAGTTGAATACCAAACTCTTTACAGTTTGCATCCAGTGCCATTAACTGGTTTTTAGACACTTCGCTTGCAGCATCTAACGAACGGCTTTTTGTTGAAACGTTATGATCCATGGTTGCAAAGGTTTTTTCTGGGCAACGCACTTTGCGGTTTTTCTCACGCAGACCTGCAAACGCTTGTGGTGATGTTACTTCGTGAACTAAATGACGGTCGATATACAGTAAATCGGTTTGATCATTAATACTGGCGACCACATGGGCTTGCCAAATTTTATCATATAAGGTTTGGGCCACTTGCTATTCCCTCGTTTTAGCTGCACTGAATGACGAGTTCAGCGCAATCAATTTTAATTAAATACGTGCAACAATTGCTGCAGCAACATCACTGGTGGTATACCCTGCATTTGGATAGATATCAGGCGTACCCACACCGGCTTCAACCGCCTCTGCCACCGCTTTTTCGATAGTCCGTGCCGCTTCATCTTGTCCAAGCGAGTAACGCAACATAAGTGCAGCACTTAAAATTTGCGCAATCGGGTTTGCCACCCCTTTTCCAGCAATATCGGGGGCAGAGCCACCCGCAGGTTCATACAAACCAAAGCCAGACTGGTTTAAACTCGCCGATGGTAATAAGCCCATAGAGCCTGTGATCATCGCGCATTCATCCGACAAAATATCGCCAAATAGGTTATCGCAAAGTAGTACATCAAATTGGCTTGGTTGCTTCACTAATTGCATCGCCGCATTATCAACATAAATGTAATCGAGGCTTACTTCTGGGTAGTCTTTACTGACTTCGGTGACCACTTCTCGCCACAGTACACTTGACGCTAACACGTTGGCTTTATCAACCGATGTAACATGGTTACTACGTAGTTTTGCCGCTTCAAACGCAAAGCGAGCAATGCGTTCAATTTCTTTACGCGAATAGGTTTGCGTGTCGAATGCGGTCTCTTGTTCGCCTTCACCGCTACGCCCTTTTTCACCAAAATAAATACCGCCCGTTAACTCACGTACACATAAAATATCAAAGCCTTGTGCGCTAATATCTGCACGAAGTGGTGAGGCTGCACTTAAGGCTGGTAGCAACTGTGCGGGGCGTAAATTACAAAACAAACCAAAATGCTTACGCAGTGGCAACAACGAAGCACGCTCAGGTTGCTCATTCGGTGGTAAGTTCTCCCATTTTGGGCCGCCTACAGAGCCAAATAAAATAGCATCAGCATTTTCACACGCAGTAAGTGTACTTTGCGGCAATGCTTGACCAAATTCATCAATCGCAGCGCCACCTATCGCATGGTGATGACGAGTCAATGTAAAACCAAACTTTTCACTTACAGCATCCAATACGGTTTCTGCTGCAGCCATTACTTCTGGACCAATGCCATCGCCTGCTAATACGGCGATGCTGTAATTAGATTGACTCATCCTGCTTTCCTTTGTTGTTTTAAATCAGACACTTTTTGTGCACGATAAATTAAGTTATACACACGGATCATGGCACGCACTGAGGCTTCAACGACATCTGCCGCAATGCCCGCACCGTGATAAGGGCGACCATCGTATTTAGCAATAATATTTACTTGGCCTAATGAACTTGCGCCTTGCCCTGTGGCTTCAAGGTTGTATTCAATCATCTCAACCGACATACCCGTTAAACGCTCAATTGCCAAAAACGAGGCTTCTACCGGGCCATTGCCCGTTGCAGCTTCTTGCTTAGATACACCGTCAATGGTCATGCCAATCGTAGAACTGGCAACCGATTGCGAATTAGACGTTGAGTTAACAAACTCAAGTTGATACTTCTCGTCTTTATCTCTGATTTGATTGAAGTAAATCATCGCTTCTAAGTCATAGTCATACACCGTGCCTTTTTGGTCTGCTAATGCTAAAAAGCTCTCGTATAAGCTATCCATGTCGTAGTCAGACTTTTGATAACCTAACTCTTCTAAACGGTGCTCAATAACATGACGCCCTGAACGCGATGTCATGTTTAATTGATTACTGGGCACACCCACACTTTCTGGCGACATGATCTCGTAAGTATTCTGCGCTTTTAAAACGCCGTCTTGGTGAATACCCGAGCTGTGCGCAAACGCATTCTCACCAACAATGGCTTTGTTTGGCTGGACCGGCATATTACATATCTTCGCCACTTGACGAGAAGCGCGGTAAATTTCTTCACTGTGAATATCGGTATGCACTTTTAAGTGGTCTTCACGCATTTTCATGATCATCGCCACTTCTTCAAGCGAGCAGTTACCTGCACGCTCACCTATGCCGTTAATCGTACACTCAATTTGGCGAGCGCCCGCCTGCACCGCAGCAATTGAATTCGCCACTGCTAAACCTAAATCGTTATGACAATGCACACTTAAGCGCGCCTTATCGATGTTGGGCACATTATTCATTAAGTGATGGATCATCGCCGCATACTCGTCTGGCGTTACATAGCCCACGGTATCAGGTAAGTTGATGGTCGATGCACCTGCATCAATGGCCTTTTCAACGATACGGCATAAATCCCAATGTGGTGTACGGCCAGCATCTTCACACGAAAATTCCACGTCATCAGTATAGTGACGAGCAAGCTTAATCGACTTTACAGCCATGGCGGTGGCGTCGTCTAAGCTCATTCGTAGTTTATGTTCAAGGTGTAATGGACTGGTTGCAATAAAGGTATGAATACGCCCTTGCTCTGCTGGGCGTAGCGCTTCACCACAGGCTTCAATGTCTTTTGCAACCGCACGCGCTAAACCACAAATAATTGGTCCTTTTACTTCGGTCGCAATACGCTGTACTGAGCGAAAATCTGCCGGGCTTGATACCGGAAAACCCACTTCCATTACATCCACGTTTAAGCGGCTAATGGTATGCGCAAGTTGAATTTTATCGTCTTCTGTTAGGCTCGCTTTAAGCGCTTGCTCACCATCACGTAACGTTGTGTCAAAAATCCAAACCTTATCTTTCATAAACTGTCCTCGTTCCCAATGACCCATTAGCGAGATAAAAAAAACCCCGCGCTTGCGGGGTTTTATAATGTTTTACAAATGCAAATACACTAAGCCCCGCCTACTCGCTTAAGCAGTAAGAGGTTCAGTTTTAATGTAATTAAACGTGTCATTTGCATCTTTATTTACTAAATGTGTGTTCAGTGAGCTGTATTTTTAACATTCAACAAACAGGCTTGCAAGCATAATTTTTCCACAAAAGCGATTTTATCACCACAATTTTAGAAATAAAAATCCACAAAAAGACCAACTTCAGGTTAACCTTCCCACACAACCCGTATGAGACGTTTAAAATTTCGGACGGTAAAGCTTCTATTGCTTAGATTAACTTTTAAATGTAATGGTTATCACGCACACATAAAGTAACAGCAGGAGGAAAAAATCTAATTATTTAGTCAGGTGTTCAAAAAACATCATCAATTCTCACGCCATTGCGCTTGCCCTGAGCCAAGTTCATGTAATACACGATCAGTTCTATTTCTTCCCGAGGGCGCATTAGATAGCCAAACGTTGATTTCACCTGTCTCGCTCATTCCTATTATTAAATAAGGTATGATTTCTTTTGCTTTGCGCCCAGTGCTCACAACGGTGTATCTAGGTAAGTTTTTAGCTAATTTATACCCTGCCTTATCTATGGCCACTTCACCGTAGTAAATTCTATTTTCTGATTTATCGAGCCACTCAACCGCCACTTTTTCTGGAAACTTTTGGTCGTATACACCACTTGTTTTGCCTGCACTTTCCCAACAACAACCGAGACTTCCCATAGGAATCCCCCAACTATCATCAAAAGTAATTTTCCGTACCCAAATTTGGTTACCTTTTTGTGTCGCACCTCCTGCAACCATGTAGTCTATTTTTCCCGTTGACGAGCAACCGGCCAATAACAAAGCACATGCAAGTGAGATGAGTGGTTTTATAAACTTGTTCATAGTCACTAAGTGCATTTTTAATTATTCTCACGCCATTGCGCTTGCCCTGAGCCAAGTTCATGTAATACACGGCCTGTGAACCCTGCTGAAGGTGTATTTGATATCCACACTTTTATTTCACCTGTCTCACCCATACCAATAATTAAATAAGGTTTTACATCGTTAAAAACTTTACCTGTGTGCGCAGTAAACGGGGGTAAGTTTTTAGCTAATTTATACCCAGCCTTATCTATGGCCACTTCACCGTAGTAAATTCTATTTTCTGATTTATCGAGCCATTCAACCGCCACTTTTTCAGGGAATTTTTGGTCATACAAACTGACTGTACCGCCAGCCTCAGCATAACAACACTCAATTGCCCCTGATGGTATGCCCCATGTATCATCAAATACCACTGAACGCCCCCAAATAGCATTTCCATTCTCAGTGCCTACGCCTGCTACCATGTAATCTATTTTTCCCGTTGACGAACAACCTGCCAATAACAAAGCACATGCAATTGAGATGAGTGGTTTTATAAACTTGTCCATAGTCGGTATCCATTTATTAGTTGTGATTGCCATTGTGTGCTTATTTCAGCTTGGCTTGGCTGGTTATAAAAAAGCTCGCGCTGTTGGTTTTTGGTGGTAAATTCAGCATCTTCTTCGGGGCCGTGAGCAATTGCATCAATCGTTGCAGCGTATTTAACACTATGATGAATGTAGTCTTTGTATAACGCATGCCATGCTTCACTTTGCGGGCCAAAACTGCGAGCTGTATCTACAATCGATTTAAGCTCGCTTGGTAAAACATAAGGAAAAGCCTGACCATCGGCTTGTTTACGGTTAGCAAGCTCTGCTAAATTTTGCAGCGGCACCCCTTGATTTACAGCCGTTTCGCGCATAAGCGCTAAACTGTAATGCGGCAGAATATTACTTAATTTACGGCGCCAATACGGCCTATAGCTGGTGTAAATTGTATTTTCTGATTTATTCCAAATTCGTTTTGGTTGCCGGTTTATTCTTGGCCGGCTTGCTTTAAATTGAATATTAATTGTTGGCCAATAATATTTTTGCTCAAGTGACTGTTTAAGCTGTACGAGCTCCGTGTCGTGCTCTAACTCACCTGCTTGGCCCGCAATATACTGCAGAGGGTAAAAAATGCTCGTTTCGACGGGGCCATAACCGCCACCAATATCTGAGTGCACACCAGGTAACTCAATTTCTTTGTGGTTTTCTGACAGCAGCTTATTACTACTGAGTAATGAGCTAAGAGGGAATTTATCGCGCTTTTCATCAAATGCAGCTAAGTGCATCACATACCCGGCACTGCTGCTCGCTAAATTTAAATTAACGGGGTAGTCAAGCTCGTCATCGGCGTAAAACTCGCTGTGGTTGTTATCGCCATCGCCGCCAATAGATGCAACACTATCAAATAAGCCCAAAAAACGAATAACAGGCTTAATGCCACCCCAATAATTTGGCTTGTCTTGATATATTGCATTGACCTGATTAACAAACGCTCGCGCTTGGGCTGCACCTCGACTAAAACCAAATACATCTATAAAGCATACTGCAATTGTTTTAAATATATCACGAATCAAATATGCTTCCATTTCGAGTAATGACTTAATAATTCTTTCATCAAAGCTAAACGCCAATCCCATATCTAGTGTTGAATCGCTTTTATTCGCTTTAGTGCCAATCCCTTCTTCATAATGCCTATTTTGAAAAGTCTTAATCGGATATAACTCAAACAACTTAACAACATTCGTGGGCTCTTTGCTGTCTGTTGAGTCTTGTATGTCGTTAAAACGGTTATTACCAGTGCCATCAAAAAACACCCCAAAGCAAGGCGGTTCGGCAAGTAAGGTGAGTTCTACATGGCCTTTAGGTAAAATTTTATGTTGAAGTAGTTGCGGGCCGCCCTTACTACCAATATTGAATGACTTTACAGTGTTTGAATTAAAATAATCTGCAAATTGCTGCTCATTAACAAGAGTAAACTCGGCCTTACCAGCAACAATTGCTTTGAGTGTATAAGATGTATCTTGTGACAGGTTATTAAAACGGTAGTGCTGCGCTGCTTGTTTTTCAACTTCGACCTTGTTGCCATGTGAAAATAGCTGTATCTCTACATCAACATCGCCCAGTACTTTTACAATAATATGCTTTGTTGTTGCACCCGCACCGGTATTAATAACAAGTGTATTAACAAGATTTACTGCCATTGGCATTGCTTGGCTCATTACTTATGCTCCGTATACGTCAACAAGACGACTTTTAGTAATTGGCCCTGCTATGCCATCTACTTGCAACTGCTGCGCAAGCTGGAAAGCTTTAACACCTGTTTGTGTTTTTGATCCATTAATTCCATCAACCTTCCCACAATCAAATCCAAGTAAATTGCAACGCCCTTGCACTCCTGACAAGGTTTCAATAGGGTCTAAGTGCCCCACTTGAATAGCAAAACTTTTTGTAGGTGTGGTGTCTTCGTCATTGAGATATAAATCTACTTGCCCTGTAAGCGTTTCATTTACGGTGAGCTCTACTTCAATTAAACCATCTTCTGCTATGACAGTATCAATTGTTTGCCCTGCGATATTCAGTACAATGCGCTTTCCAGTAATTTGCTCGCCATTTTCGTAAGCTAGTTTTAAACGAAAGAATTCTTTTTCATCATGCACCATAAAGGAGTTTTTACTACCTGTTTTCAGAGGCATGAATTTTTCAACTTTTGCTGGAATAGCAATTACGTCGCCAGGGTAAATTTGGTTAGGATCAGGCCTTAAAGAACGAAACTTAGCATTAAGCGGATGTAAGTAAAGACCATTAGAGGTTCTAAACCCATATTGACGAGCAATGCGTAGCAAGGTTTCGCCTTGCGACACGGTATGTTGTAAGGTCATAATTTATATCCTTATAAATTTATTCATTACGGGAAGGGCTGGCCACCTGCCAGTCTTTGTCATCTAACTCATGAAAGCTTATTTTAGCGTTTTCAAAGTCAGGGCCTGATACGTGGGCATAACCATTACTATCTAATACTCCACTTACTACATGCCCATTACGCAAACGAATTTTATAGCCCATATTTGCTTGTGGGTTACCTGCTTGATCAAGCAACTCAATTTCATATTCTTGTGTTGGTTGAAGCACTGTAAAAGAGGTGGTTTCCACAAGACCTGACGCAGTCACAGTGACAGCATAAACACCTGGCTTAACAACAAAATAATGCTGCCAAAACGATATTTCATCTGGGCGTTTTTTTTCTAATTGCAATGTAATTTGACCATTTGTAGGCCCTTGCCAAACTATATCTATACTGCGGCAATTACTGCAGGAGCCTTCTATATTTAGTTTCCAACCACTAGGAACTCTCAACCCAGTACCTACTGGCGCAGGCTTAGCATGACTAAAACCCAAGTTGTAATCATAAATAAGGTTCGCATTTTTGTAGCCAGTATTTTGTAGCCAGTATATTGTTGAGCTAACATTTCTACCGTTTCAGATGCTTGGATTACATGGGTTGTAAAATTTTGCCGAACTTGGTGAGATGCTTTTAACTGTACCTTGCTATTTGCAACAGGCTTATAAAGAGCTAACGTGGGTTGAAATTGCTGGGTTGCAGTTGGGCGGATAACACGACGAGTATAAATCATGTGTTGATCTAACCTGTTGGGCAGCCCTTCGTTACCATTGCTTTGTAATAGCCTACTTTGTTGATCTCTCAAATTAACTGATGTTGTATTGCTACCAGCCTCTGCGCTATGGTTCTTTGAAATAGTAACGTTTTTTGGGTATAGCGCAATTTGACTACAGACATGGCGAAACTGACTGTAAGAAACTCGCTTCCAACCATTTTGGTTAATCCAAAACTGGCAGCGTTTATCATCTCGAAATTGTGAGACCTGATGAGCGTCTAATACGCCGAGTAGGTTATCTTGAATTTTCTTTTGCACACTTTTCGGTAACGAGTATAACAAACTGCGGCTCAGCTCTCGAAAGGTTGGGCTGTTTTTTACCGTTGTTTCTTCGCTCTGTTCTAAAAAATGGGCATGAGTATCATTCACCGGATCCTTGGTGAGCATATGCGTCCTCGCTATTTATTCATTTTATGGCGTAACAGACTATTTAGAATTCAGTCCTAATTTAAACAAAAACGATACACAAAACAGGAACAAAAATCCACCATGCTTTAGGCTGTTTTTTCTACACTACCTTTACTGTCTCGCACATACATTGTGGCGCCGCGAGCAATATAACGTAGTTGCCAAATTAGACGCTCTACTAACTCTTCTCGCTGCTGTCCTTCAATATCAAGTGCTTCAGCTCCGGCGTTAAATACTAAAGTCACCATGGCCTCCGCTTGAATATACGCATGGGTGGCATCGCATGGGGTTTCGCTTTCAAGGTAGTGAGCAAGTTCTAAGATAAAGTGTTTAATTTCACGCGCGACAGCAGCACGAAATGCTTTAGAAGTGCCAGAACGTTCACGCAGCAGCAACCTAAACTGGTTACTCGAGTTATCGATAAACTCCATAAAAGTCACAATAGATGTCGTAATGACACTGCCACCACTGGCTATTCGCCTACGTGCTTGACGCATCAATTGGCGCAGCGTTAAACCCGCTTCATCTACCATGGTTAAGCCAAGTTCGTTCATGTCTTTAAAGTGACGGTAAAACGAGGTAGGCGCAATACCGGCCTCACGGGCAACTTCACGCAAGCTTAAATTAGAAAAACTATGATCCGCACTCAATTGATTAAATGCTGCTTCGATTAGTGCTTGTCGTGTTTTTTGTTTCTGTTGCGCTCTAACACCCGACATGGAAACTCCCAGCGTGAATTTTTAATGATTTTTCGGTTAATGAGACAGTCTAATACTTGACGCGGAGAGTTTGAAACACTATTTTAGCGTACAAGTGTACGCTCAGATTTTGAAAGATGAAAAAACCACCTATTATTTGGACCAATGTCCTATTCTTTAGCCTTACTTTTTTGGCTGCCGTTACTTTAGTGCCATGGTATGGAATTACCTATGGATTTACCAGCGCACATTGGATTGCATTCGTTGCGTGTATGTTTTATGCGGGTATGTCGATTACCGCAGGGTATCATCGCCTGTGGGCACACAAGACTTACGATACTCATCCAGTGATTGAAGCCTTTTTTGCCCTTGGTGGTGCATTTGCACTGCAAAACAGCGCACTGCATTGGAGTAGTGATCACCGTATTCACCATGGTCAAGTCGACGACCCTGTCAAAGACCCTTACGCAGCTACCAACGGCTTTTGGTATAGCCATATAGGCTGGATGCTACGTGACTATCAAGGTGATGAGTATGGCAACTACAACAACTGCCGAGATTTACAGAAAAATAAAGTGGTAATGTGGCAACACCGCCATTACATGAAGTTAGTATTAGCCACTAATATTGGTATTCCACTTGCGCTGGGTTTAATGCTGGGTGATGTGTGGGGCATGCTATTACTTGCGGGTCTGCTACGTTTGGTATTAAGCCAACACTTTACCTTTTTTATAAATTCAGTGGCGCACATTTGGGGTTCTCGTCCATACACAGAAAAAAATACTGCACGTGATAACGGTTTTTTAGCGTTATTCACTTATGGCGAAGGTTATCATAACTTCCACCATATTTTTGCCAGCGACTATCGTAACGGCATAAAATGGTATCACTATGACCCTACTAAGTGGATGATCCGCTCATTGGCCGCGATGGGTTTAGCCTCAAAGCTCAAACGTACACCTGTTGAACGTATTGAAAAAGCGAAAGCAGAAACCTTGATGAATAAAACCCAAGATAAGCTCGCAAAATTGCCTTTAGCCCAAGATAAGCTTACATTATTACAATCTGAGTACGAATTATTGCTGAAAAAGCTGCAACACTTTTGTGCCCTGCAAAAACGCGTGTTAGAAATCAAAAAAAATAAAATGATAAAACAATGCGAAAAATCAGCAGTAATGACACAATATCATGAGCTTGAAGCCGCTTGGGAAAACCAAAAGCAGGCTTGGCTTGCACTAAATGCGAGGTTATTAAAAGCCTCTTTTAGTTAACATAGGAGCGGCTGTGGCCAAACAAAACGTAAAGCAAAAAGATACGCCTTCGTATCAGTACGACGCGATTATCATAGGCACAGGTCCTGGCGGTGAAGGCACCGCCATGAACCTGTCTAAAAGTAACAAGAAAGTAGCTGTTATTGAGCGCCAAGAATCAGTAGGTGGCGGTTGCGTCCATTGGGGCACTATTCCTTCAAAAGCCTTACGCCACTCTGTTAGTCGTTACATTGAATACAAAGCGAACCCACTTTTTAATATCAGCGAGCGCCCTAACCGCCTCACTTTCCCTGATATTCTTCGCCATGCTAGTAATGTCATTTCGAAACAATCTAACCTACGCAGTAGCTTTTACGACCGTAATCGTATTCATATGTACCAAGGCGATGCTGAGTTTATTGATAAACACACAGTGAAAATTACTCACATCGACGGTTCATTTGAAACATTAACTGCACAAACCATTGTTATCGCAACGGGTTCTCGCCCTTACAGGCCACCAGGCGTTGATTTTTCGCATCCACGAATTTACGACAGCGATACCATTTTAGGCCTTGAACACGACCCTCATCGCGTGCTTATTTATGGTGCAGGTGTGATTGGCTGTGAGTACGCCTCTATTTTTAAAGGCTTAGGCGCGAAAGTTGACTTAGTTAACACCCGTGATCGCTTACTAGCCTTTATGGATGCTGAGATTTCAGATGCACTGAGTTACCACTTTTGGAATAGCGGCATTGTTATTCGCCATAACGAAGAGTTTGATCGCATCGAAACCCGTGATGACTGTGTCGTGATGCATTTGAAGTCGGGCAAACGTGTCAAAGCAGACTGTATTTTGTTTGCTAACGGACGTACGGGTAATACCGACACTCTAAACCTCGATGCTGTGGGTTTAAAAGCCGATAGCCGTGGCCAGCTTAAAGTAAATGAAACATACCAAACAGAGGTTGATAACATTTATGCTGTAGGTGATGTTATTGGTTACCCAAGCCTTGCGAGTGCTGCCTTTGACCAAGGGCGTATTGCTGCGGATGCCATTGCATGTGGTAACTGCGAAGAAAAACTAATTATTGATATTCCTGCCGGTATTTATACGATTCCTGAAATGAGCTCAGTAGGTAAAACCGAACAAGAGCTTACCGCAGCTAAAATTCCATATGAAGTTGGCCGTGCACAGTTTAAGCATTTGGCACGCGCACAAATTGCCGGGACTGAGGTAGGTAGCTTAAAGATTTTATTCCATGTTGATACTAAAGAAGTGCTTGGTGTGCATTGCTTTGGTGAACGTGCGTCTGAAATTGTCCATATCGGGCAAGCAATTATGGAACAAAAGAACGGTGGTAACACCATCGATTACTTCGTAAATACAACCTTTAACTACCCAACCATGGCTGAGGCCTACCGAGTTGCTGCGTTAAATGGTTTAAATCGCTTATTTAAATAAGCGATTGAACGTATATAGAAAAGCCCGCATATTGCGGGCTTTTTTATAACTAGAGCGACTTACTTGTGATATTTAGCGCTTAACTCATGCACTGAGTTAATAAATATACCGGCATGTTCAGGGTCAACATCTGGGGTAATACCATGCCCTAAATTAAATACATGACCAGAACCTGTACCAAAGTCTTCTAAAATTGTGGCCACTTCTTGACGAATACGCTCTGGCGTACCGTGCAGCATTGATGGGTCCATATTACCTTGTAGTGCCACTTTATCACCAACACGACGCTTTGCATCACCAATATTGATTGTCCAATCAAGGCCTACTGCATCACAGCCTGTTGCTGCAATTGCTTCAATCCACTGACCACCATTTTTAGTAAATAGTGTTACCGGCACTTTACGACCGTCGTACTCGCGAATTAAGCCATCAACGATTTTATGCATATACTGTAGTGAGAATTCATTGTAATCACGCGGGCTTAACACTCCCCCCCATGAATCAAAAACCATCAATGATTGCGCACCTGCTTTCACTTGTGCGTTGAGGTAATCAATCACTGAATCAGCTAATTTATCGAGTAATAGGTGTAGTGTTTGCGGTTCTGCAAACGCCATTTTTTTGATTTTCCCGAATGTTTTGCTGCTTCCACCTTCAACCATGTAGGTGGCAAGTGTCCAAGGTGAACCTGAGAAGCCAATCAGTGGCACTTCACCTTTGAGTTCACGACGAATGGTGCTTACCGCATTCATCACATAGCCTAACTCATCAGTTGGATCGATATTAGGAATCTTTTTAACATCCGCTAATGATGAAATTGGGCGCTCGAACTTAGGACCTTCGCCGGTTTCGAAATAAAGGCCTAATCCCATCGCATCTGGGATAGTTAAAATATCGCTGAATAGAATCGCAGCATCAAGCGGGTAACGACGTAATGGCTGTAAAGTCACTTCACAAGCAAGTTCGGCGTTTTTACATAAGCTCATAAAGTCGCCTGCTTGAGCACGTGTAGCACGGTATTCAGGTAAATAACGGCCTGCTTGGCGCATCATCCATACCGGTGTAACATCGACAGGTTGCTTTTGTAGTGCACGTAAATAACGGTCGTTTTTTAATTCGCTCATGCGTTTTAGATCCTAGAACTGAATGAAATTGCGCTGATTGTATCACCATATTGCGCCGCTCACTATGGATAGATAACCGACCCTAGACATAGATCATAGTTTTTAGCTACGCCACATAAAACCGCACAATTATTGAACGAAATTAAAATAATTTTAAAACTTTTTATTAATAAATTTGCAACATAGAAAAAAGCTTGGTATAACTTATCCCGCGTTAACAAAAACAATAATAAAAATTGTATAACAATAAGAATAAAAATCTTCCCATAACTATAAGAAAGCTTGTTTTAACAAGTCCGGAAAAAGAATTAAACCACCAATTTTGGTGGTTTTTTCTTTTCTTAATCAACAAGATACCTCCTCTACCTCATTAGATTGATAATCCAAAATAAACACTAGTAGTTTTTAATTATTTCCCATACACTGCTGTTAGAGCATAAAAGTCCAGCCTTAGACAACAGCGTGAAGAAGCAGAAAAACGCTGCTTAAATATGCGCCTCTAAGTTGGCTTTTAACAATCTGTTGCAATTAGACACTAAGAATTTAGTTGATCTTTGTGTCATATTTCCTTCTTATATAGGGAAGGAAAACCAACTCAGCGAGGAGATGAAATATGCTGACGCGTTTGGAAAAAGCTCAACAAAAGTGGGGAGGTAGCCATTCTGTCATCGATAAATGGCTTACAGAACGTCAAGAGCTACTTGTGTTGTTTTGCCGTATTGCGGGATTTTCACCGTATGAAAAGAAAGATCACGCCCTACCTGATCAACTGCAAATCCAAAACTTTTGTCAAATACTGATGGATTACCTGTCAGCGGGACATTTCGAAGTGTATGACGACATTGCCAAGGCCTGTGAAGAAAAAGGCCCAGAAAGCCAAAAGCTAGCCAATGCGCTCTACCCACGAATTTCTGAAACTACCGATGTTGCATTAGACTTTAACGACAAATACGCTGAAGTTGACTCAGATGACTTGCTCGACGAATTTGATAAAGATTTATCAGTGCTAGGTGAAGCACTTGAGCTGCGCTTTGAATTAGAAGATGAACTAATCGATAATCTCTATTCAAACCACACCAGCTAACACAGTAAGACGGCAGCAGAGAACACTTTCTCTGCTGGAAAGTCTTGTTATCTGCCTACCTTAATAGAATGTTATATTCCATTTCATAACAAAAATTTGAAATAATTATTTTAATGCGTTACTCATAGTAAAAAAATGAGGCGCACGATGAATAAACGTACTTTCTTAAAATCTCTTTCTGTTCTTGCAGCAGGTGCAAGTTTAGCAACCAGCCAACCACTGATTGGCGCATCACACACTGCAACTCCCACTTTAGTAAAACCAAAGCCATTAAAAAAAGGGGGAACCATTGGTCTGTGCAGCCCATCAGCGGCAACCGCTGAGCACGCTGACATCATACTCGCAAAAGGTGTAATAGAAGCACTCGGCTATAAAGCAAAGCTTGCCCCTAATATTTTAGCCCGACGCGGTCATTTAGCTGGCACAGATGCACAAAGAGCGAGTGACTTAAACAGCTTATTTGCAGACCCACATGTCGATGCGATTGTGTGCTTACGGGGTGGGTCGGGTGCGGCTCGCATCCTGCCACTTTTAGACTATGCAACAATTCGAAATAATCCGAAACCTCTTATGGGCTATTCTGATATCACGGCATTACATAATGCATTACTCGCTAAAGCCGGGCTTATTAGTTTTCATGGCCCTAATGCCACCAGCGATTGGAATCCATTTCATGTTGCGCAATTTAAAAACATGTTTGAACAACGTCAGTTAATGCGCTACCAAAATTTACCCAAAGCAGACGATGAACTAGTCAACAGCCAATACTTAACCCAAACCATCAATGCGGGTCAGGTCAGTGGCCGTTTAATCGGGGGGAATCTCACTGTACTCACAGCACTCGCAGGCTCTGACTACTTACCTGACTTTAATGGGGCTATTTTATTTTTAGAAGATATTGATGAAGCCCCTTATCGTATTGACCGTATGTTGAGCACCCTTAAACTTATGGGCGCACTAGATAAAATAGCGGGGTTTGTATTTGGTGATTGTAATGACTGTAAGCCAGGTCGAGGTTATGGCTCATTAACCTTGGATGATATCTTTGCTGATTATATTAAGCCATTAGGCATTCCGGCTTATCGCGGTGCAATGATTGGTCATATTAAACGCCAGTTTATTTTACCGGTCGGTACGATGGTGGCACTTGATGCCGATAAAGGCACGCTGCAAATGAAAGAAACAGCATTTAGCAGCTAAAAAAAGGGCCTACTTTAGGCCCTTTTCTCATTGAGTAAAAAATTACTCTGCAGCAGCTGCTTTTTCTTCGCTTTGAATTTCAAGTAGTTCTACTTCAAACACAAGCGTTGAGTTAGCAGGGATCTTACCTAGGTCGCGCTCACCGTAAGCAAGATCAGCTGGAATAGTGAACTTGTATTTAGAGCCAACAGGCATTAACTGTAAACCTTCAGTCCAACCTGGGATCACACGGTTAAGTGGGAAAGTCGTTGGCTCATTACGTGAATAAGAGCTATCGAACTCAGTTCCATCTAGTAAAGTACCTTTGTAGTGTACTTTTACCACGTCAGTTGCAACTGGCTTTTCGCCATCACCTTGTGAAATCACTTCGTACTGTAAACCAGACTCAGTTACTGTCACGCCTTCTTTCTTCGCGTTCTCTGCTAGGTATTTTTCGCCTTCAGCTTTGCTCTGTTCAGCTTCTACTTTTGCTTTTTCTTGTTGCTTAGTACGAATGCTTTGATCAAGCGCTGTTAACACTTCACGAATTTTTTCGTCGTCTAATTTTGCGTTACCTGCAAGTGCGTCTTCAAAACCACGCTTTAATAGCGCTTCATCTAATTCAACACCTAACTCTTTTTTGTCAGCTAAGTCTTGATTCAAGAAATTACCAACAGAGGCACCGATACCGTATGCTTGTTGTTGTGCTTCAGTCTCTAGTTTAACTTCAACTTGCTGTTCTTTTTTTGCTTCTTGATTACAAGCTGTAAGCGCTAAAACTGACGCTGCAATCAATGACAATTTAATCGTCTTTCTCATTTTATATCTCCGACACACTTTGCAGTTGTCAATTATTGTATTATTACTAGTTAAAGATTAACGACCTACATGGTAGGCTGCTTGTCTAATAACTAAACTTCATGCAAACGCATGATCAGTGATTAGAATAACAACCTAGGCCTTTAATGAGCCCTAGTCTAACCTCTCAATCACGAAGAGTTAAGGGGAAATACCCGTAATATGTCGATATTTCGTACTTTTTTGTATCTGCTAAGCCTAAGCTTAGTTGTTGCCTGCTCTGAGCAACATGAGCAATCCACTGCACGTTATGAACATGCAGCTAAAGGTGCGTTTGCATCTGCTATTTCGCATGATGGCAAATACAGCGTGATCTCATCTATACACCATGGGGTCGCGCTGTGGGATAATCAACAGCAGGTATTAAAATACCAATGGTTTCAACAACAAGCTCAAGATAGCCTCGTTCACACTGTGGCAATCTCTTACGACAATAGCCATGCTGTCACCGCAGAAAAGTCCACATTTGCTGTGTGGGACATTAACTCAGGTAAAAACACGGGCTACTATAAAATACACGCCTCAACAATTAGAGATATCGCGATTAGCAACCAAGGACGCAGCGTGTTATATGGCCGCGCCGACGGTGTAGTCGTTTACCTCGACTTAGAGACCGGAAGACGCATAGAGTTCCTTGGCCACCAAGAAAAAGTGAATGTTGTTGACCTTTCACCGAATGGTCATTACGCAATCAGTGGTTCTAATGACTATGTTGCCTACTTTTGGGATACCCGTACAGGGCAAGTTATACATCGCTTTAACCACCCGACTCGCGTTACTCAAGTCGCCCTCGATCCACAAGGCCGCTATGCATTTACAGCTGACAGTATGAAGCAAGCAAATGTATGGCAACTGACTACAGGTGATCTTGTTAGCAAACTGGCGTATATTGCGCGTCAGAAAATTTTTACCGCAGTGCGTTTTAACGATGAAGGCACCTTAATCGCAACCGGGTCACCCAATCGACTTGTTGAATTATGGCAGCTAGACTCAGGTAAAAAATTGCAAACGTGGCAAGTGGTTCCTCGTGAAGGAAGTCGCCCGAAATCGGCCGTGGTGTTAGATGTTGCGTTTACTGATAACAACCAAGCGTTATTAACCGAAAGCTCCAGCGGATTCGCTGAAAGTTTTAATGTAAGAGAATCAAATGAACACAATTGAACATCGTCTAATGGAACTTGAAGCAAAAGTCGCTTTTCAAGATGAAACAATTGAAATATTAAATGATGAGCTTAAAGCGCATCAGCAACAGCTTGCAAAAATGAAGCGCCAGACTGAATTGCTTGCAGAAAAAATTAAAGAAGCACAACAACCTTCTTTAATGTCGCAGATGCATGAGCCGCCTCCGCCACATTATTAATATTGAAAAATTTAGCCGGGTTAATCGCCCGGCTTAAACACCCCAATCACTTGTTCAAACTGGCGTGTTGAGGCTTGTACTGCTTTTTCTGGCTGAGTCATTTTATGGCCACACTGCACACATTCTACTTTCTCAACATCATGCTCTTTATAAAGCATCATCGTATCCATCGCATTACACTCTGGGCATGATGCCCCTGCGATAAAGCGTTTTTTTTGTCTCATACATGATCTCCGGTGCCATTTAGGCGGCTATTTTAGCCTAATAATTCTGTGTTTGATACGATTGCGAAGCCTAATACGATCCGTGTTATGATATGCGCAATTAAAACTGTGGTGTGCAAGTAAACTTTCATGATCCAAATTTCAGACATCGAGCTTCTTCGTGGTGGTAATGCCTTATTAAAAGGTGCCTCTGCAACCTTATTCCCTGAGCATAAAGTAGGCCTAGTCGGGGCTAATGGCTGTGGAAAATCCACATTGTTCGCGCTATTAAAGTCTGAATTACAACTCGATGCTGGTGAATGCAGTATTCCTAAAGACTGGTCCATTTCTTCTGTAAAGCAAGAAACACCGGCTCTCGATATTAGTGCGCTTGATTACGTACTCCAAGGCCATCCTGACTATTACACACTCAGAATCGCACTGCGCGAAGCCGAGCAAAATAATGATGGCGCGGCACAAGCAAAGGCACATATTGGTCTTGAAAATATCCAAGGTTACAGCATTGAAGCAAAAGCCGGTGAACTGCTACATGGTTTAGGTTTCTCCAATGAGCAAATTGACAACCCTGTGAGTGCCTTTTCGGGGGGGTGGCGTATGCGCTTAAACTTGGCACAAGCCCTTATTCGCGATGCCGATTTATTGCTTTTAGATGAGCCAACCAACCACTTAGACCTTGATGCTGTTTACTGGTTAGAGCGCTTTTTACGCGCCTATACTGGCACACTTGTGCTTATCTCACACGACCGTGAGTTTCTCGATGCGGTGGTTGATCAAATTTGGCATATCGACCAGCAAAAAATTAATATTTATAAAGGCAATTACTCGCAATTTGAACGCCAAAAAGCAGAACGCTTATTACAGCAACAGGCCATGTTCGAAAAGCAACAAGAACAAATTGCGCATCTTGAACAGTTTATTACTCGCTTTAAAGCCAAAGCAAGTAAAGTGAAACAAGCACAAAGCCGGGTAAAAGCACTGGAGCGTATGGAAAAGCTGGCGCCAGCACATGCTGATTCACCCTTCGATTTTGAATTCGCTGAACCAACCGCACTACCGAACCCGCTCATGACACTTGACCAAGCCAAAGCGGGCTATGGCGATACCACCATTTTACACAGCATTAAACTTAACCTCGTACCGGGCAGCCGTATTGCCTTGCTTGGTCGAAATGGCGCGGGTAAATCAACGCTAATAAAATTATTAGCTGGAGATCTCAAACCGCAAGCGGGCGAAGTGTTTCAGCATCAAGGATTAAATATTGGCTACTTTGCGCAGCACCAACTCGAATCGCTGGATCTAAGAGCCAGTGCTGTTACGCATTTACAACGTTTAAACCCGCAGGCAACAGAGCAATCACTGCGCGACTTTTTAGGGGGCTTTGCATTTTTTGGCGATAAAGCACTTGAGCCAGTTGCTCCATTTTCGGGTGGCGAAAAAGCACGTTTAGTACTGGCTATGTTGGTGTATCAAAAGCCCAACTTACTGTTACTCGATGAGCCCACCAACCACCTTGATTTAGAAATGCGACATGCTCTTGTAATGGCTCTACAAGGTTTTGAAGGGGCAATGGTCACCGTATCGCACGATCGCCACATGTTAAAAAACACAGCCGATGAATATTACCTTGTTGATAACGGAGAAGTAACCCAGTTTGGCTATGATCTTGACGCGTACTACCAATGGTTACTCAATGCGAACAAAGAAGCTGCAAAAACAACTGAAGACAGTGCACCGAAAGCGCATTCAAGCATCAATCGTAAAGAACAAAAGCGCTTAGAAGCCGAGTTTAGAAAATCAGTGCAACCACTTAAAAAGCAAATAGAAAAGCTCGAAAAGCAGCTCGATAAACACTCAGCGGAATTAGCTGAAATCGAAGAGGCACTTGGCGATAACGCGCTTTATAACGATGACAACAAAGCAAAACTCAAAGAGTTACTCGCAAAACAAGCGACATTAACGCCAAAAGTAAATGACATCGAAGAAGAGCTACTGATGGCCCTTGAAGAGATGGAAGAAAAAGAACAAGCGTTTGCCGATGAACTTGCTTAACAGTGACGATTTTTGGCAATTTGCATGTCAGCTTTATAGTAAAGATGACATGCAAGCACGCCTGTTAGATTACCAAAACCAGCAAGGTAAAAACGTTAACCTGTGTCTGCTATTGTATTATTTAGATTCTCTTGGGCTTGCTTTAAACAATTCTCAACTTAATCAGCTTGAATTATGCATTATTGAATTTGACGAGCAGGTATTAAAGCCTCTACGTAAGACTCGCGCCTACCTAAAGGCCAATCAAACCGAAATTGCTGATTACGCCACGATTCGTAAAGAATTACTCAGTGCAGAATTAAAACTCGAAAAACAACAGCAACAGCTTCTTATAAACGCACTGAATACGATGACTCTAACGCCATGTTCCAATGCGAATAATATAGGATTATATATTAAGTAAAGTGGTGAGTTCGCAGTCAATCCAACGCCACTCATAGTAAGTAGTAAGCCATACCCTTAAGGCTTTATCTGAAGCAAAACGCCTCTCGATCGACTGACGTCTAATCGCTAATAGCCTATCAAACTTGATCCAAATCAACTTCTAAATCGCCTTGTGTAGCTTCAGGAAAATAGCTTGATCTGGATCATATCACCCACCCCAAAGCCAGCCTATGATTAACCCATAGACATTAGGAGGCACAACCATGAACGTATTCTTTAGAGATTTTTTTAGCGACCCCGTCTTATTTATGTCATTTGGCATTTTGGCAGTTGTTATCGTTTTATGCCTTTTTTACGTCGGATATTTCATCAAGAAAGTTCACGACGCAGAAGTTCCTAAGTAAGAATTAAGCACGACGCACAAAGCCCCCATCCAATTTTATTGTTTAGGGGCTTTTTATTTGCAACAACACAAAATTGCCACCTGTTCTAAAAAAGCAAAAACTTGCTACAATGGGCGCTTGTTTTGTCTTGAAAGTGTCAACTATGTTACCTGAGTTTAAGCCTGCGTGGTGGATGCGCAATCGCCATTTGCAAACCATAATGCCGCGCTTCTTTCGTCCTTTTCATAATACACGCTACGACTTATCAACAATCGACACCCCAGATGGTGACTTTTTAGAACTTGCTTGGGCACAGCCACACAATGAACATGCTCCATTAGCCATTGTGTTACACGGCCTAGAGGGCAACATTAATAGCTTTTATGCCAAAGGCATGATGAAAAAGCTCAAGCAGCAAGGCTTTGCGGTAGTGCTCATGCACTTTCGTAATTGCTCACGCGAAGTTAATCGCCTTGCGCGTGCTTATCATAGTGGCGAGACCGAAGATTTACGCTTTTTTATCAACCACCTAAAAAACACATTTCCCTCACGTCCTCTTTTCGCTGTTGGCTTTTCGCTAGGCGGTAATGTGCTTGCTAAATATTTAGGTGAGCAAGGTAGCCAATCGAACTTACATGGTGCAGCCGTGGTATCGGCTCCTTTTGATTTATCGGCATCATGCGAAGTAATACGTAAAAGTTTAGGTAAAATTTATCAAAAGTATTTGCTTGATCGCATGAAAAAATCAATGCAAAGAAAGCTGCCACAAATAGAACAGCAAATTAGTCTTACCCCAGAAAAGTTAATGGCTATTGATGACTTATGGCAGTTCGATAACTTACTAACGGCTCCCTTGCATGGTTTTGCTGGCGCTGAAGATTACTATCAACAAGCAAGCGCCAAACCGTTTTTAAAAACGATCGAAACACCGACACTTATTGTGCACGCAAAAGATGACCCGATGCTATCAATTAAAGCCGTGCCCGATAGCACAGATGTCAGTGAACATGTTACTCTGCGTATCTCCGAAAAAGGCGGCCATGTAGGTTTTATTAGCGGTAATAATCCGTTTAAACCCGAGTACTGGCTTGAGCGTATAGTGCCTGAGTATTTTCAACAGTTAGTTAAAAAGAGCAGTGATGATCATTCCACACGAAAAACTTGATAAAGAGACACTTTACAATTTAATTGAAAGCTATGTATTACGTGAAGGCACTGACTATGGCGAGCAAGAGGTAAGTATTGAAAGTAAGGTGGCGCAGGTTACTCAGCAACTAAAAAAAGGTGACGCAATGGTGTTCTTTTCTGAACTACATGAATCTGTCACCATTATTTCAAAAGCCGAGTTTATCGCATTACAAGCCGACCCAGAGTATCAAGCGTCGTTTAACGACTAAACTTGTAACTTTTTCTACAACCCTTCACAATGGCTTTTTAACTTTAAAGAGCCATTAAGAATGAAAAAACTAAGCTCATTGGTTGCCGCTGTTTCGTTGGCCTTAATCAGCCAAGCTCATGCAAGTGAGACGACGGCATCAGATAAAGCCATCAAACTAGCAAAAGACACGATTTTAATTGATACACACATTGATGTGCCTTACCGTATTCACGATAAATGGGCCGATGTAACTAAAGCGACTGATGACGGCGATTTTGACTATCCGCGTGCAGTGCAAGGCGGCCTAAACGCCCCTTTTATGTCAATTTACATTCCAGCTAACCTCGAGTTTGAAGGCAAAGGTAAAAGCTACCAACTTGCTAATCAGTTAATCGATAGCATGGAAGCCATTGTACAGCGTGCCCCAGATAAATTTGCAATGGCTGATTCAACAGCAGATATCAAAGCACACTTTAAACAAGGTAAAATGTCGTTGGCAATGGGGATGGAAAATGGTTCACCGATTGAAGGTGACATGAAAAACCTGAAGCATTTTTATGACCGTGGTGTGCGCTACATCACCCTTGCTCACTCGCAAAGCAATCACATTTCAGACTCTTCTTACGATATTCGCCGTAAATGGAAAGGCTTAAGCCCATTTGGTAAAGAGCTGGTCAAAGAGATGAACAACATCGGTATGCTTGTAGACGTATCGCATATTTCAGATGATGCGTTTTACCAAGTCATGGAAATTTCGAAAGTACCAGTGATTGCCTCTCACTCATCGCTGCGTAAATATACGCCAGGCTTTGAGCGTAATATGAATGACGATATGTTATTAGCACTCAAAAAGAATGGCGGTGTTATTCAAATCAACTTTGGTTCAAGCTTCGTAACCGCTCAAGCTGGTTCTTGGTATGATCAGCTAAAAACCGCAAAAGCAGACAAGAAGAAGGAAGGCACGAAGCTCAGCAAAGATTTTGACGCAGCTTATCGTGCTAAGAACCCATTCCCGTTTGCAAGCCTTGAGCAAGTACTTGACCATATCGACCACGTAGTCGCGCTAATAGGCATTGATTACGTCGGTATTGGCTCTGACTACGATGGTGTTGGTGACTCACTGCCTGTAGGCTTAAAGGACGTGTCTAGCTACCCTAACCTTGTACAAGGCCTCATAGATCGAGGCTATAGCGATAAAGATATTAAAAAGATCTTAAGTGGCAACATGCTTCGAGTTTGGCAACAAGCTGAAGAGTACGCGAAAGCGCATTAAACTAACCTCATTATCACTATCTTAAAAGCGCAGTTAATGCGCTTTTTTATTGATTGCAACATCGTTTATTGATTAAAAAAATAGCATGATTTAATCTGATGATTACACAGAAGTAATTAGGATGATGTGATATGGCTTCATGGCAAGGAAATGTTGCGCTTGTATTTGCAACCGCTGCATTAGGCATAACGTTATACAACCAGTTCGGGGCATCTAAGCCACTCAAAAAACCGCAACCCGCAAAGTACGATTTTTCATCTGTAAGTGGTAGCGTTCCCCTTGAAGACAGGGAAAACCTCGTCGCATTGCATGGCTATATTCTAGACCTTGAAACTCGAATTAACGCACTAGAACAGAGTAGCCCTAAAATTGAGCCAACTTTAATTGCAGAACAAATCGATAAAGTCATCGAACAACGCGAAAAAGAACGTATTGCAGAAGCAACCAAAAGAAATCCATCGGTTAATTGGTTTAGAAACTTGCCTGATGATTATCGTCAGCGCATTAAGGCCGATCAACACTATGCAAACAAATCAATTAACGACGCATTTTCTGCACTACTAAATATCAATAATAGCGATGACGACCGTTTGGCAGCCTATGGGCAACTTAAAATGACGTTAGGCATGCTCAGACGTGATCTAGATGAAAATCAACACACAGCCGTTGTCGACGCGATGCTCAATATCAGTGAGTATACAAGTGAACCAACCACACGAATTCATGCCATAGAGAATCTATCGCGACTCGATTCTGTTTCACCAAAACTAGCCGACTACTTTCAAAAACTCTTGCAAAGCGACGATAACGACTACGTTCGTAGCGTGTCAGCCAGTGCCCTTGTGAGCCAATTTTATCGTGCTAATCAACTCGATAAAAAAGAGTTTGCCCTTGAGCTTGCACAGCGTATTCAAAGCTTAGAATCAAGTGGCGATAGTAAAGTAGCTGACATTATGACCGACAGCCTAAAACACCCACGACTAAGAGAAGAATTAAACAAAGTACTTGGAAATAGTGGTTAGTAGCGAGAAGCGAGAAGCGAGAACAAAATAAAGCCACGTTAGCCTCAAGCAAACTTTTTGATGTTTAATCACACCAGTAAGTAACCCCCGCTCGGTAACTGACTTCTAATATCTACCTTCTAATATCTAACTTCTAATATCTAATTTCTCATCCATAAAAAAACCCGAGACTAAGCTCGGGTTTTTCTTGAATGCTTAATGCATCACTATAGTTGATTACTCAACGATAGTTGCAACAACACCAGCACCAACTGTACGGCCACCTTCACGGATAGCGAAGCGTAA
>NZ_JACDWU010000238.1:0-276 GCF_016464045.1 Pseudoalteromonas sp. bablab_jr011
GCCAGCGACTTGGAATACATTTTTTGCCAAATCAATTGATAATGTGCTAATTTTCATGACGGACGTTCCCTTTTAACTGAGTGTGAGTTAACCAGTTTGGCGCATTGACGCCGTTTAGGGGAGCGTCCATCTCATCATCCACATTGATAAAAATGCCGTCACCAACATCATCGCTAAAATTTGTAGGCTAGGTTTCGTTCCCGCACGAAGCATTGTATTAAGTGCTATACGTTTATGTAGCCCCCAACGCTCCATCGCGATAGAAATTAAAAAACC
>NZ_JACDWU010000239.1:0-31353 GCF_016464045.1 Pseudoalteromonas sp. bablab_jr011
AGAATCAATAGTAATATACAATGAAATGAGGCCGCATTTGAGTTTAGGCATGGAAACCCCAAACCAAGTGCATAAAAAAGACCAGGAGCAAAAGCTACTGGCCTTCAATTAAAACCGTCAACGTATTTTAGGACGAGACATAAATTAATTTTTATATGGTGTATTTCAAGGAGTGGTATGAATATAAACGCCAGCTTTATTAATTACTTAATGCTTATTTTAGTTCCGTTTTTTGCTGTAATGAGTTACCTCGGTAAACGTAAAACGACAACCCCCATCATTGTCGCTATTATCGGTGGTTTGTTAGGTTTAATGCCTTTATTTGGTCTGGTATTTATTGCTGTACTGGCGCTTAAAAAAGATATTGAGACGAGCGCGTGATCACAAGCCATTCGCTTTATTTTGAACACACCTTTGAAGTAAACCTAGCAGGGCAAACATTTTCGCATTGCGAATTTGAGCAATGCGAATTTATCGATTGCGACTTTAGCCACAGCCAGTTTGAAAACTGTCGGTTTATAGAATGCGAGTTTAAAAACTGTAATTTAGCGGCGCTTGGGCTCAAGTATACCTCACTTGAAGAGGTGAGCTTTAAAGCGTGTAAATTAACCAGTGTACGCTTTACAGATGTTGATTGGCCGCTGCTTGCCACCCGTGCCCCTGTGAGTTTTATTGGCTGTGAACTTAGCCATAGCAGCTTTTTTGAACTCAGTTTAAAGGCCTTAAAAATGCGCAGCTGTTTTGCCAAAGATGTTGATTTTAGGCATGCGGATTTATCATCTGCTGATTTTACTGATACTGATTTTCGTGACAGCGTGTTTCAACAAACGAATCTCAGTAAAGCTAATTTTATTGGCGCCAGCCATTTTGCTATTGATATAACCGCTAATAATATAAGTAAAGCTAAATTAGAGCGTTATGCAGCTTTGGACTTACTCGCCGGGCTCGATATAGAGCTGGTGGATTAAGTACCATTACTAATAGGATTAAGGAAAGCCATGAATTTAAGTCCCACCTCCTTGGAAGGAAAATTTATTAAATTAGTGCCATTAACACCAGCGCATCGTGATGCACTTGTAAATGCAGCCGCAGATGGTGAGTTGTGGAAATTATGGTTTACCTCTGTGCCCAATGAAGAGCGAGTTGATGATTATTTAACCATGGCATTTGAGCAACAAGCTCAGGGCCGAGCATTACCATTTGCAGTTATAGACCAGCAAAGTGGCGAGGTTATCGGTTCAAGCCGTTTTTGTAATATTGATACTAAAAACCGCCGTTTAGAAATTGGTTATACCTGGTATGCCAAGCGCTTTCAGCGCACAGCCGTCAATACCGAATGCAAAAAGTTACTGCTTAATTATGCTTTTGAAACGCTGCATGTGATTGCTGTAGAGTTTCGTACTCATTGGCATAATATGGCATCACGCAATGCTATTGCACGTTTAGGGGCTAAACAAGACGGTGTACTTCGAAACCACCAAGTAATGGCCGATGGGCATGTGCGTGACACGGTGGTGTTTTCAATTATTGATGGCGAGTGGCCGATGGTTAAACGCAGTTTAGAATATAAATTAGAGCAGTAGAAAGTGTTGACTCTAAGAAAAATAACTTTGTTATTAGCGTTTACGCTTTTTGGACAGCGAGCCATTGCTACTGAAACTGAGGTTTTGTTTGATACCCAACGATCGCGCCATATTCCAGTGACGATAACGCCTACCGATAGTAAATGCACCGCGCAGAAAAAGTGCCCCGTTGTTTTTATTGGCGCAGGTTACGGTATGGCGCATACAGATTATCAATTTGCGCAGCAGGTTTTTCATCAGCATGGTTATTTAACGGTTGAAGTTGCGCATGAATTAAACGGTGACCCAAGTTTAAATCCTGAGCCGCCTTACATGACGACGCGGATGGAAAATTGGCATCGCGGTGTAGAAACGCTGGTGTTTTTAGTGAATGAACTTAAAGGGCGTTATCCTGCGTATGATTTTAACCAGTTAACCTTGTTTGGGCATTCAAATGGCGGCGATATTGCAGCCTTGTATGCCGCTATTTACCCAGCGAAAGTGAGTAAAGTGATCACCCTTGATCATCGTCGTATGCTGATACCACGTAATAAAAACATTGCTGTGCTTACGCTACGCGGCAGTGACTACCCTGCAGATGACAACGTATTGCTCACACAGCAAGAGTTGGCTTTATACCCTGTTACACAAGTAACAATGGCAGGTTCTCGCCATAATGATATGTATGATGGTGGTCCAAAAGTACTGGTCGAGCGTATGCGCAAAGAGCTCGATGCGTTTTTATCACGCTATTAATTATTTTTGATATTCAGTTAAAACTGGGCATCAATATCGCTGCGGAAATTAAAATAGCCCATCTCAACGAGGTTGTTATACACACTTTCTATATTTAGTGGCAGCCATTGTTGATACATTTTTAAATGGCTGTATTTCTCTAAAGTAATTTCTTTTTGTAAGGTTGAGAGTTTTTTGCCTGCTAACATGCCATCGCGAACGGCTGCATGTAAGTCTTCAATATAGTGTAAGTAAGACACCACATCATCGCGGTTGCCAGTATCAGCGTGCCCACCTATAAACACAGCAAAAGGTGGCTCATTAAGAATGGCCTTTGTGGAAGAGAGCATTCCGTTAATATCGTACCCTATGAGGTTTTTATAAGGCATGCGGCCAAGTACAATCCAATCAACAACGTAAAGTACATTAGCTGGCATAAAACGCATACTGACATTACCTCGGCCATTATTTGGCCCGTAGTAATTGAGCACAACGTAACTCTCACCTAGGTTCAACGTTAATGTATCGCTAAATGTCAGATCAGGCAGGGCTGTCGGCACTTTATTCAATCTTAGGTCGTCAGCGGCAAACTTATGAGAAACGACGGTGGTGTTTTTATCAATGAGTTCATTACCGCCCATGGCATGGTCAACATGGCTATGGCTGTACACCATGTATTTAATGTCGGCGTTAAACGTTTTCTTTATATAACTTTTTAAATATTGTGCGGCATCACTATTGAGTGGGTCAGTCACTAATGCAACCTTATCAACGATCATAAAGGCGCTGTGGTAATGGCCGGCACTAAAGCGGTATATATTGTCTTTAATATTTTCAACCTTATAGCTTGTCTGTTCTACTGCAAAGGTATATTGACCGAGTAGCATTAGTAAGCTGAAAAGTACAAGGTGAAGCCTGGCGAACATAAACAATCCTTTTACGTTGAAACGTATCTAAATAAGCACATTAAAGTGCGTTCTAGCGTGTGTATTATAGTCGATAAAGTTTAGTTGATCTGTGTCAAATTTCAGGAACTCAGCCTGTAGGGGAGGACATAAGTCCTTATATTTTTAACTGCGTTTCTCTATCCTCGCGAAGCGCTATAATGAAGAAATGCTATGCTTAGCACAGACTTCTAGAACCTTATTCACTGGAAAAGACAATGCAACATTTACCTACCGTTGATTATAAAGCGAGCGATGCGGCCGCTCAATTTGTTGAGTCACTAAGAAACACAGGTTTCGGTGTATTAAAAAATCACCCAATTCCTCAGTCATTAGTTGAATCAATCTATAAAAATTGGCAAGAATTCTTTAATTCTGAGCAAAAGCATGCGTTTTTATTCTCAAAAGAAACACAAGATGGTTATTTCCCGCCGTCTGTGTCTGAAGTTGCAAAAGGCTTTACCGTAAAAGATATTAAAGAGTACTACCACGTTTATCCTAAAGGCCGAGTGCCCGCACAATTAGAAGAAGAAATTCGTGAGTACTATCGCTTAGCCAATGAGTTTGCAGCCACACTTTTAAGCTGGGTTCAAGCTGAAGCACCAGAAGACGTGCGTGCTAAGTTTTCTATCGATCTTAAAGATATGATTGCAGACTCTGAGCAAACACTTCTACGTATTTTACATTACCCCCCCATGACGGGTGATGAAGAGCCGGGTGCGATTCGCGCCGCTGCACATGGCGATATTAACTTATTAACGGTTTTACCAGCAGCGAACGAACCAGGTTTGCAAGTACAAACAACAGATGGCGGTTGGTTAGATGTTCCGTGTGATTTTGGTAACCTGATCATCAATATTGGTGACATGTTACAAGAAGCGTCGGGTGGTTACTTCCCATCGACTATTCACCGTGTGATCAACCCAACGGGTAAAGCGTCAACGAAATCACGCATTTCGTTACCGTTATTCCTTCACCCGCGTCCAGATGTTGTACTGTCTGAGCGCTATACTGCCGATAGTTATTTACAAGAACGTTTACGTGAGCTAGGCGTTAAGTAAAAGCAAACGACTAGAAAGAAGCGGCTCAGGCCGCTTTTTTCGTCTTTAATACACATACCAATAAATCGCCGTTATAAAATAATTCCATGCATTATTGGCTATCATAGGTATAATGCGCGCACTTCGGCAATTCAGCTGACTTTTTGAATTTGAGAGACACTATGAGTTTTGATGGCTTAGGATTATCACAGTCTTTAGTTAATGCAGTTTTAGAAAAAGGCTATGAAACACCTACGCCTATTCAAACACAAGCGATCCCTGCGATTATAGCGGGTAGAGACGTGATGGCCGCGGCGCAAACCGGTACAGGCAAAACAGCAGGTTTTACTTTACCGTTAATCGAGCGTTTAGCCAAAGGCAAAAAGGCAAGTGGAAATCGCGTGCGCGCGCTTGTGCTTGCACCTACACGTGAGCTTGCATTACAAGTGAGCGAAAACGTAGAGGAATATGCTAAGCATTCTAATATTAGTTCGTTTGTGGTGTATGGTGGCGTTAAAATTAACCCGCAAATGATGCGCCTTCGTAAAGGTGTTGATATTTTAGTTGCAACACCGGGACGCTTACTGGATTTACATAATCAGAATGCGCTCCAGTTTGATACCTTAGAAGTGTTAGTGCTTGATGAAGCCGACCGTATGCTTGATATGGGCTTTATTCACGATATTAAACGTATCATTGCGAAGTTACCTACTCAGCGTCAAAATTTGATGTTTTCAGCGACGTTCTCTGATGAAATACGTGCCTTAGCAAAGGGACTTATTAACGACCCAGTCGAGATTTCTGTAGCAGCTAAAAACACCACCGCAAAAACCGTGTCACAATCGGTTTACGCGGTTGATAAGTCAAGAAAAACAGCCCTATTGAGCCATTTGATTCGTACCAACAATTGGCAACAGGTATTAGTTTTTAGCCGTACCAAACACGGTGCTAACCGTTTGGTTAAACAGTTAGAGCGTGATGACATTGTGGGCGCGGCTATTCATGGTAATAAATCGCAAGGTGCGCGTGTTAAAGCGCTTGAAGGTTTTAAAAATGGCGAAGTACGTGTATTAGTTGCCACAGATATCGTAGCCCGAGGGCTTGATATTGTTGAGCTGCCACACGTTATCAATTACGACTTGCCGAATGTGTACGAAGATTATGTACACCGTATTGGTCGAACTGGTCGTGCAGGTGCTTCTGGGCATGCTATTTCGTTTGTGACAGCCGAGGATGCCATTGATCTATACGGTATTGAACGTTTTATTGGTGAATTGATCCCGCGCGCGACTGAAGCGGGGTTTGAACCAAGCAATCCCGTGCCTGAAAGAGAGCTTGATGCACGCCCAATTAAACCTAAAAAGCCGAAAAAAGCCAAACAGCCGTTTTCTAAGCCGAAGTCGGATAGTAAAAAACCAAATAGCAATGGCAGTGGCATAGGTCCACGCCGTGGTGGTTCGGGAAAAAAATCTAATGCCACTAAAGGAAGTGACGAGCAAACACAAAGCCCATGGGCTAAGCGTCAGTCTGTAGGGGGGAATGCTCAACGCAAACGTCGCCCTAAAAACGGTGGCTCAAATAACAGCTAATTTATCGGTTGATTAATAAAAAGCGCGCCTATTTTGGCGCGTTTTTTTATGGGTCTGCAAAGTCACACTGCTTTGAGGTAATTAACCGCTAAGCCAATGAATAAAGTCATGCTGACACTGAGTAAGGTACCGAGCATAACGTATTCAGTCAGTTTTTTATCTTTACTGGCACTTAAATCACCAAAGCGGAATACGGATTTTGCTGCAAGTAAAAAGCCAACGCCTGCAAATTGGTCCAGTAAGATAAATGTTAGCATTAATACGCGCTCAAGCATGCCAATACTTTGTCCTGCGGCTGGTAAACTGCCAGTGGCGCTAAAGCCAGATGTGATGCGCTCTAACATCATGCGAATAAACACCGCTGTTGGATTTAAAACCAATAAATAGCCACACAGCACCCATAATGTCGCCGGTTGTATCAACCATTCCCAGCTATGTGTAAAAAATTCATCGTTGTCGCTTAACCATATAGCCAGTAACAACAAGACAACTAAATGTGCAAGTTGGTCGACAATAAAAGGAACCACGCCTTTACTTGAGTAAGATTTAGCAAGGTCGATTACATAGTGTGTAACCATAATTACTGCCGTGGCGATAACGACGCTTGAAAGCGCTTGCCAACCATAATTAAACTCCCAAAGTAATAGCACCAAAAATGAGCTAACACCGTGGGTGAGCACGTGTAAGTAAAGTTTACTGGCACGAAAGTGGCGTGTATTTCTGTCATGCACCCAGCTCATGGGTTGCCAGTAAAAGTCGGCAATTAAATGCGCTAAAATTAAGCTTACGATAAGTAATGAAAAACTCATGTTGTCATTCCTTTGAGTGTGGTTTGGCTGTACTGCATAAAACGTTCAATTAATTGGTAGTGAGCTAAATTTAAAAGTTTTGTGACATTGGCTCGGCTTGTTGCGAGTTCTTTAGCAAGTTCGGCATGATTGTTGTGTTCTGCTGTTAAATAATAAAATAACGCATTTGCTTGTTTTTGACTCATTTTTTCAAGTAATACTTCAATTAGTTCAATATTGAGTAAAAAACCCTCGTCAAGGGGCTGATTGTCTATTTGTAAAATGAGTCGTTGATGGCCCATATTATCTAACCCCCGGCCAGATAGAGTATAGGCACTGCCTGTGGCTGTTTTTATATCAGCCCGTGGATTATCAACCTTTCCAATGGCCAGGCTTTGTCTGAGCTCATAATTAGCGGCTTTCATTTGCAAATATAAAAGTATCGCCGCACAACATACTGTATCAGGCGTCGCTAGATGCAGTTGCATAGCATCGCCGCGGTAAATGGTATAGTCAGCGTCGAACCGATTAGCAATAAAGCGTAGACTCTGATCAAGCTGATACAGCATCGCGTCGTATTCTTGCTGGGGGATTTTTTGTGACTTAATTAAATCACCACTGATCACCGCTATCATTATGGATTTCCTTTTTAAAGTAACTTAATTCGGTTACATCGCGATAAGTAACCAAATTCGGTTACTTTGTTTTATGTAACCAATTTAGGTTACTCTTTCGTAAATTTCAACCAAGATATGCTACAGTGTGATCAAACCACTAAGAATAGAATCAGTATGCAAGCAGTTGATAAGCCAAAAGTCGGCATTTTTGTTGATGTGCAGAATATTTATTATACCTGCAGAGAGAGCTATAAAAAGAATTTTGATTACAATGCCTTCTGGGCGAAAATGAGCGAACGGTATCAGATTGATTGCGCGATTGCGTATGCAATTTATCGCGGTGATGAGAAACAGTCTCAGTTTCAAAATATTCTCCGTGCGATTGGCTTTGAGGTAAAACTTAAACCTTTTATTCAACGCCGCGACGGGAGCGCAAAAGGGGATTGGGATGTTGGTATCACCATTGATATGCTTGAGCATGCAAAACAACTCGATAAAATGATTTTGCTCTCCGGCGATGGTGACTTTGCCTTATTGCTTGGCCACCTAGCACACAACTACCACATTCCTTGCGATGTGTATGGCGCTGAATACCTTACTGCCGATGTGCTTAAACACGCTGCTGCTGAGTTTCATTGTATTGATGATTCTTTGTTGCTCGGTAAGTGAAGAAAAATTATTCCATAATAAATAAAATATTTAAATAAAGTATTATTTCAGCTAAGCTAACATGAGTTACACTGATTACAAATAAAGGAAACGTGGTTTGTCAAAACCAGATTTATGCCAAAAAAGGTGTGAATGAAAGCGTTATCAGCCATCCTTGGTGGAGAATTAAAATTTCTTATCTTTAAATAAAGCTATTTAATTCAGTGGATTATGAATAAATATGAAACTAATGCTAATTTTTATAAAAAATATAATGACAACGCTGTCATTTGTTGTGTAACATTAAATCAACATGGGTCGAGATGATTTCGCATTCAGATAAGAAAAAAAGTGCGATTGAGACAAAAACTAAACGAAGGTTAGGGGTCGTTAAATGATGGCGAAGAGTGTGAGTGAGGACCAGTTGTTTATTGGTATTGATGGTGGCGGAACGAAATGTCGAGCAACTATCTACTCTGTTAAACAGGGTGTATTAGGAACCGGCCTGGGTGGTCCAGCGAATCCATTACATGGTTTGGAACGCACACTTGAATCAATCATGGTTTCCACACAGCTAGCGCTTCGAGACGCGGGATTACCCCTTGAAACGGTTCATCAACTTTATGCTGGCTTAGGATTAGCGGGTGTAAATCTTCCGAGCCTTTACGATAAAATTATGGAATGGGATCATCCATTCAAACAAATGTTCTTAACGACCGACTTACACACCGCGTGTATAGGGGCACATGAGGGCAGTGATGGCGCTGTTATTATTACAGGCACGGGCTCATGTGGTTTTTCATGCGTAAATGGTCGCACGACTAACTTTGGTGGCCACGGTTTTGCGTTAGGCGACAAAGGAAGTGGCGCATGGATGGGCTTAGAAGCAATTAAAGCCGCATTACTTAATTTAGATGGCTTAGGGCCTTCAACGAGCTTAACAAGAGTGATTACTGAACATTTTTCTGCTGAAAATGCGATGGGTATTGTTGAGCAAATGTCGGGACAGCCTTCAAGTAGTTATGCAAAACTAGCGCGCTATGTGTTTGACGCTGCTAATAATGGCGATGCGGTTGCCACTGCTATCGTTCAAGATGGTGCTGATTATGTGAGTAAATTAGCGCACCGTTTACTTGAAAATAAGCCTCCTCGGTTATCGATGATTGGCGGCCTAGCAGAGCCCCTTAATAAATGGCTTGATACTGAGATAGCAAAACGCGTAGAAGCGCCTATTCAGCCACCAGAAATGGGCGCTGTGTATTTCGCACAACAATCAGTGCTCGAACAAAATCAAGAGGTTGCTCTGTAATGGCTACTTATCATGCTACGTCATTGTTTACCGGTGACGAGTTTTTAGAAAATGTTTTTTTTAGTGTTGCAAATGGGGTGATGACATTTGTTGATGCTGTTGATAATGCGATTGAATTAGATGGCTTAGTCGCTCCGGGTTTCATTGATGTACAAGTGAATGGAGGAGGCGGTGCCTTCTTTAATGCTGAGCAAACAACAGAATGCTTAGACCGAATAGCGAAAGCACATGGTCAGTTTGGCACTACGGCACTGATGCCCACCTTGATCACCGATAAAGTTGAAGTAATGGCGATGGCGGCTGATGCAACAGCCAAAGCACTTGCTGAGGGGGTACCTGGGGTACTAGGAATACACTTTGAAGGCCCACATTTATCATTCCCTAAAAAAGGCACGCACAGTGAGCAATTCATTCGACCAATAACAGAACAAGAATTTGCGATTTATGCACGTCAAGACTTGGGTATAAAAATGGTGACCTTGGCACCTGAAAGTGTCAGTACCAACGACATTGCTCGTTTAATCGAATGTGGTGTAAAAGTATCTATTGGTCACACGAATGCTGATTTTGCGACAACGAATGCAGCACTTGCAGCGGGAGCCGATGGGTTTACACACTTATTTAATGCTATGTCAGCGTTCACTTCTCGAGAGCCTGGTGTTGTTGGTGCCGCGCTTTGGGATGATAACAGCTGGTGCGGATTGATTGTTGATGGTCACCATGTACACCCATCATCAGCCAAGTTGGCAATTCGTACCAAGCAACGTGGGAAAATCATGTTAGTCACAGACGCGATGCCACCTGTGGGTACAAATGATATGGAATTTGATTTTTTTGATGGTCGAAAAGTAATTCGAACAGGTGATCGTTTAAATTCAACGACGGGCGAGTTGGCGGGCAGTGTATTAGACATGGCAAGCGCGGTGCGAAACACCGTGAATACCTTAGATGTTAGTTTAGCGGAAACATTACGCATGGCGTCACTGTATCCTGCACAGTACCTCGGTTTAAAGAAAAAAGGCCGCTTACTAGAAGGCTATGATGCCGATTTTGTCGTACTTGATGAGCATCAATGTGTGACAGCTACTTTTATTGCTGGTAAAGCGCTGTAATTAACTTCCCTGGTAAAAACCCCCGCCGTTGTATCGCGGGGCTTTTTGTATTCGAGGTAATAACATGACAACAACACACCCTACAAAAAAACGTTTAGCCTCATTAGATGCGCTTCGTGGCATGGACATGTTTTGGATATTAGGTGGTCAGTCGATATTCGCAGCGCTATTTGTGTTAACAGGCTGGACTGGCTGGAAAGTATTTGAAGCACATACTGTGCACAGTGCCTGGCATGGCTTTACTTTTTATGACTTAATTTTCCCGTTATTTATTTTCTTATCAGGCGTTGCTATGGGGCTTGCACCGAAGCGCATTGACCACTTAAGTTGGGATGAGCGTAAAGTGTATTACCGTAAGGCAGCTAAGCGTTTGTTATTATTGTGCCTATTAGGGATTTTGTATAATCATGGTTGGGGCACAGGCATGCCTGTGGCGCTTGATGAAATCCGTTATGCCAGTGTACTTGGTCGCATTGCGATCGCGTGGTTTTTTTGTGCCATGCTAGTGTGGCACACGAGTCTGCGTACTCAAGTTATCACGGCATTGTCTATTTTAGTCGGTTATTGGGTCCTTTTGTGCTTTGTGCCAGTACCCGGTGGCAGTGCAGGGGACTTATCTGCAGCGAGGAGTTGGAATGCATGGTTTGATGCACATTTATTACCAGGCATTAGCTATCAAAACCGTGTCGTTGACCCAGAAGGCGTGCTGTCGAATGTTCCAGCGATTGTTAATGCTTTAATCGGTGTGTTTGCAGGCCAACTTATTGCCCGAGCTCAGCAAATGGGTGAATGGAAAATGTCGGTGATACTGTTTGCCTCAGGGGTTATCTGTGTGTGTTTAGGCTGGTTATGGGACTTACATTTTCCGGTAAATAAAGAATTATGGACGAGTTCGTTTGTATTGGTCACTGTTGGCTGGAGTGCGATGTTACTTGCTGTGTTTTACGCGCTGGTGGATATTCTGCCAGGCCAGCGAGCAGCGTATCCATTTGTGATCATTGGTGCTAATTCAATTATTATTTATTTGGCATCAAGTTTGGTGAATTGGGGCTATGTAAGCCAAAGTGTGTTTGGTGGAGTGATCCGCTCAACACCAGAAATATGGCAGCCTTTAATGAGTGTTATTGCATTACTGGCCGTTCAAATGCTGGTGTTACATTGGATGTACCGCCGCAAAATTTTCGTGAGTGTATGACAAAATAGCCCCATTTTTTGTCGAAAACAGTTATTTTTTATTCACTTTTACTTTACAAACTTAAATCTAAAAGTGATAATGACAGCGTTGTCATAATGGTTGTAGTCACTGTACCGTATCCTGGCAGTGGCTTGATCTAAAACCCAATTAGATTGCACGTGTGGTTGGGTTTTAGATCCCATTTTTTTCCAACTTAAAATTAGAGCTAATCGATATGCAAATAGTGATTCTTGATGATGCCGCACAAGTCGCAGCCTATGGTGCTGACATCTTTGCAAAACAATTATTAAAAAAGCCAGCGTCAGTACTTGGTCTCGCAACAGGTTCAACACCTGTTGCGCTATATCAAGAACTCATTACTAAAAATAAAGCGGGTGATATTTCCTTTAGCCAAGCGACAACATTTAATTTAGATGAATACTTAGGTTTAACAGGTGAGCATCCACAAAGTTACCGATACTTTATGAATGAGCAGCTGTTTAATCATATTGATATCGATAAAGCCAATACGCATGTGCCGCCAGGGGATGCAGAGAATCCTTTGGTTGCGTGTAAAGACTACGAGCAAAAAATTGTCGATGCGGGCGGCATCGATGTGCAATTACTGGGCATTGGTCGTAACGGTCACATTGGCTTTAATGAGCCGTCGTCAGGGCTTGCATCACGCACACGTGTTAAAACACTGACTAAAGCAACGATAGATGATAACGCGCGTTTTTTTGCTGAGGGCGAATACCAGCCTCATTTATCAATTACGATGGGGATTGGCACCATTCTCGACGCTAAAAAAGTGGTGCTGCTAGCAACAGGTGAAAGTAAAGCCGATGCTGTACATGCGATGGTTGAAGGCCCATTAATGGCGAAATGCCCAGCATCAGCATTGCAGCTACACAAAGATGCAGTGATTATTATCGATAAAGCTGCTGCAAGTAAATTAGAAGATTTAGCGTTTTATCAGCACATAGAGGCTGAAAACCAAAAATTACAGGCACACCTAGCGAGCTTGTAAAATTGTGAGAGAGCATAAAAAAGCCCATTTGGGCTTTTTTTATGCCCGTTATAAATTGGGTTTATCATCAGCTTATGGTAATTTCGTAGACGAACCTTTTTAGGATACTAAAACGTAGTTTCTTTAAATGGTTAGAGTAGAAGATGTAAATTATTTCAAAGGAACGTCATGCTGAATTACTCTCAAATGCCATTGGACCGTGCATCAAATCGTCGCAAAGATCCTAAGTGGCTAAAGGCACAAATAAATTCGCAAAGCCGCTGGTTATTGGTTAATAAAAATCAAAGTTTATTCGTAAAAGATACGCCGCAAGTATGTTATTTACGGTTATCGCAAGTGGATCATTTAGACTTATCAAAAGGCATTTTGCTTGGCCTTGATGAGCAGGACATTGCTCATTTTGCATTGGATGTAAGTGACGTTCCAGAATCGGTAATAGCCCCCGTACTTGATGGTGCTGAATTTGTTGATATTCGCAAGTTAGGCCCTCAAGTTGAACTTAAACAAGGCTCTATTGCAGCCCTTGCCAGAGGTTTATGCTTTTGGCATGCAACGCATCGTTTTTGTGGTCGATGTGGTCATGAAAATAACATGGTTGAAGCGGGTCATTCACGCTTATGTGAAAATCAAACCTGTCAACATCAAACATTCCCGCGCACTGATCCTGCCGTTATTATGATTGTAACAAAAACCTTTGCTGATGGCGTTGAGCGCTGTTTACTAGGTCGCCAAGCCAGTTGGCCCGAAGGGGTTTATTCAACGCTTGCTGGATTTGTTGATCCTGGCGAAACGTTAGAACAAGCCGTTGCACGCGAAGTAATGGAAGAAGCGGGGATTGAGGTGACAGAGATTCAATACATTGCCTCTCAACCGTGGCCATTTCCTTCCTCTATAATGTTTGGTTTTATGGCAACCGCCGTGTCAGAAGATATCTTAGTTGATAAAGACGAATTAGACGATGCGAGATGGTTTAGTCGTGCTGAACTTAATGAATTTGGGCAATGGCATGAACAAGGCAATCACCTTAAGCTAACACGACAAGATTCTATTTCACGATTTTTGGTTGAGCACTGGCGCAACCTGTAAAGCAGATTGGAAAACAAATGAAAAAGATAAATAGAAATACCCAACTCGTCTCTGCAGGGCGTAAGAAAGCCTATACGCAAGGCGTTGTTAACCCGGTAGTGCAACGTGCGTCAACGGTGGTATTCGACTCAGTTGCAGAGTTAAAAGAAGCAGCAAAAAAACGGGGTGATAAAACACTGTTTTATGGCAGACGAGGAACAACAACACACTTTGCATTACAAGAAGCCATCGCTGAACTTGAAGGTGGCGAAGGCTGTGCGCTTTATCCATCAGGCGCTGCGGCTATTAGTAACGCTTTATTGTCGTTTGTAAAAACGGGTGATCATATTTTAATGGTCGACACGGCTTATGAGCCGACACGCGACTTTTGCGATAAAATACTGGCGGGCTTGGGCATAGAAACCACTTACTACCCACCAGGCATTGGCGCGGGCATTAGTGCGCTTATAAAAGACAACACCCGCGTGCTATTTTTAGAATCGCCGGGCTCAATCACCATGGAAATTCAAGATGTGCCAGCGATGGTTGCTAAAGCAAACGAACGTGGTGTGATGACCATGCTCGATAATACGTGGGGGAACGGTTTGCTTTATCGCCCACTTGAGCACGGTGTTGATATCAGTATTCAAGCTGCAACAAAGTACATTGTTGGTCACTCCGATGTAATGATGGGTGTGGCGGTTTCAAATAAAAAATATTGGCCAACATTAAGAGAAAACTCATATTTATTGGGTCAATGTACCTCAGCAGATGATGCGTATTTAGCATTGCGCGGCCTTCGTACGATGGCTGTGAGACTAAAACAACATGAGCAAGCTGCAATTGACGTTGCAACATGGCTTGAAACCCACCCATTGGTTGATCATGTACGCCATCCTGCATTCGAAACATGCCCAGGGCATGAATTCTTTAAGCGTGACTTTGATGGCAGTAATGGCTTGTTTTCATTTGTAATGAAAGCAGGTAATCAGCAAGCCATTGATGCATTTCTAGATAGCTTACAGCATTTTAAAATGGGCTTTTCATGGGGAGGATATGAAAGCCTCGTCACGGCAAACTTAACCATGAAAGGACTGCGTTCTGAAACAGGTTGGACGCAAGGCCCTGTGATACGTTTACATATAGGCCTAGAAGATGTGGCTGATTTGCTAGCCGATTTAGATCAAGCACTCGCCATTTATGAGCAGCACCTCTAACTTGAAAATATACTTTGTTACATAAGAGCCGTTTATCGGCTCTTTTTTTCTGGTAATTCAAGCTGTTTCACCTTAGTGTAAATTAAATATTAAAATTCATTAAGGATTATGAGTGACGCAGTTACATCCTAAACGCCTTGCGCAAATTGCACAATTTGAGCTTGTAAGACTCTTTTTAACCAAAAGAGGGTTACTAGCCGTTGCCGCATTTGCCATTTGTTGGTTATTAATTTTACGCTACCCCATAGCGCAATCTGTTAGCTTAATAAGTTCGCCAGATTTTGCCGATTTTGCGAGGCAAATGTTTGGTGCTATCGGAATTAGTAAACTTCTCGATTGGCCAGAATCAGAGCTTGCGGTGTATTGGCTTATTGCTTTGTTTAGTTTTCCTGGTTTTTGTTTATTTTTATGCAGTGACCAAACCGTGGGAGATAAACAACGCGGCACACTGCGCTTTTTATCCTTGAGAGCGACGCGTAGCGAAATAATTATAGGTCGCTTTTTAGGGCAGTTATTAATACTCACCGTACTTTTATTTGTGACCTTAATGGCCACTGTTTCGATGTTAGCGTACCGAGAGCCGAGCTTATTTGTATCTGGGCTTAGCCGCAGTGTTGTTTTATTACTGCATTTAGTGATCACCGTTATGCCATTTATCGCGTTAATGAGTTTTTTAAATACGTTTGCACGTTCTGCACGATTATCCTTTGTTTTGGCTATTTTATTTTTTGCAGCAGGGAACATTATTATTGGTCTTTTAAGCTGGCAATGGCCTATTTTTGAGGTGTTAAATTATCTGTTTCCAGGTTATCAAATTGACCTTATGGCAGGGCAAAGGGCAGGGCTGATGTTAGGTGTCGGTTTACCTTTGCTGCAGACAGCTGTTTTGTTAGTTGTGGCTGAGCGTATTTTTGCAAGGAGTTCATTATGACCGTATTAATTCGTGGCGAAGGTCTATCGAAAAATTATGGCAGCAAACGCGCGCTCGATAATGTCAGTTTCGAAATTAGTAAAGGGGCACCAGTGGCATTGGTTGGGCCAAATGGAGCCGGTAAAACAACGCTATTTAGTTTGCTCTGTGGTTACATTTTACCTAGCGCAGGAAGTTTATCGGTAATGGGACATAAACCGGGCAGTGCGGCCTTGTTTGGTAAGCTCACTGCATTACCACAAGATGCTCAACTGGACCCGCGCTTTAGCATTGCCCATCAACTTAATTTTTATGGTCAATTACAAGGCTTAAGCAATGCGGTACGCAACAAAGAAACCGCACGCGTACTTGAGCTGGTTGGTTTGGCTGAGGTAGCTAAACAGCGCCCTGATGATTTATCGCATGGTATGCGCAAGCGTGTCACAATTGCGCAAGCATTAATAGGCACACCTGAAATCGTGATGCTAGATGAAGCAACCGCTGGCCTTGATCCGATTCATGCGCGTGAAGTGCGCGAGCTTGTCAGTACACTTAGCAATGAAGCGACTTTTATTTTGAGCTCGCATGATTTAACTGAACTCGAACGTTTATGCTCTCAAGTGCTGCATTTAGACCAAGGTGTGTTAAGCGAGCATCAAGCTCGTTCAACAAGTCAGGACAACAAACATTATATCACTTTGCAACTGAGTCAATTATACGACGGGGTAGAGACCAAACTATCAAGTTTGTCAGAGGTCAACCATGTCTATATGAGTCAATCAAAAGAATATGTTATAGAGTTTGAAAAAGGCGCTGACCCATTTGATATCAATCTTCTTCATTTTTGTTATCAACAAGGTTGGCACTATCGCCAATTGGTTAATGGTCATACACTTGAAAATCAAATATTTAATAAGGAGAGCTAATCATGGGTCTATTAAGTGGGTTAATGGGGAATGCAAGCGAAGTCGATAACAGTGACTTAGAGCATTTAATTGCCAATACATTAATTGAAGGAGAAAGCGTACAAAAAGCCTACAAGGTTGTACGCGATATGTTTATCTTTACCAATAAAAGACTAATCCTTATTGATAAACAAGGTGTTACTGGTTCTAAAATGGAAATTTTGAGTATTGCTTATTCAAAAATCACCAAGTTTAGTAAGGAAAGTGCCGGTCATTTTGATTTAGATGCGGAGTTGAAAATTTGGGTTGGGTCAGATCCAACACCAATCACTAAAGACTTTAAGGCCGGAGATAACATTAATGAAGTTTATAAAATTATAAGCCAATTCTCTATATAAGGTACTGAACTGCTTGTTCTTTTCTAGAAAAAGGGGGCTTTGAACATCCGTTTAAGCCAACTTTTTCTTTACATTTACCGACACTTTATTACAATTAGTATAGTAAAAACAAACGCTTAGTTAAGTTGTTGTTCAGTTTTCTCACGTTAGCATGTGCCCACATTAGCCAACAGGCTAGTTTTTAATAGCAATAAAACAATGTTAATAGGGAAATCTGTTTATGAAAAAGTTAGCAGTTATTATTTCAAGTATGCTTCTGTCAACTGCCGCGACTGCTGCGGATAGTTATCAATCAATTAGCCATTTAGGGTACATGGACACCGATGGCAACGACACTGTGAGTGTTGATTCAACTTACTACTTTGCTCCAAAGACGACATTAGGTCCGTATGATCAATTTGAATACATCAACAAAACAACCAACGTGTATGGTTCGTATGCTGATGATGACTTTGGTGATGTGACGGGTCTTGGCGGTGAGTACTTTGTAAAAGATTTCGTATTCGGTGCGGGCTATAACAATTATGACTATGGTTCGAGCACAGATGTATTTAACGTATCTGCGGGTTATTTCTTTAATCCGAACCTACTGTTAAAAGCGACATTCATCGACGTTGAAGACGGTGAAAATTCGGTGATGTTTGATCTTAAGTACAATCACCAGCTAAACAGCACAGATTACGTGGGCTTCACATTAACAGCGGATGATGACTTTGATTATCGCGCAGTGAATGCGAAGTACTTCATGGACCTTAAACAAGGTAATTACTTAACGGTTGAAGGGACTATCTCTGATACTGATAATGCAGGTAGTTCATGGGAGTTAGGTTCTAACTACTATTTCTCAAAAGCAACATCGGCATTTGTTACATTTAACAAAGAAGATGATTACAGCTTTGGTGCTCAACATTATTTCAACAAAAATGTGGGCTTAAAAGTGGGTTATGCAAACAACTGGGATGACTCAGATTACGATGCATACTTCGCAAACGTTAGCCTGCAGTTCTAATCATTTATTTGATGATATGAAAAAGCCCGCATATGCGGGCTTTTTGCTTTAGGTTGTTTACCAACCGCACTCACGGTCTTTATTTTGTTCATCAAGGTATTTTTGTAATGGTGCAAAGTAATCTAAGATTGCAGTGGCATCCATTTGTTCTTTACCGGTAATGGTTGCAAGTGCTTCTTGCCATGGACGACTCGAGCCCATTTCAAGCATTGCATTTAGTTTCTCTCCAGCCTCTTTAGAGTTATACACAGAACAGCGATGGATGGCTTCTTCGTTGCCCGCAATTTCACAAAGGCTTCTGTGGAAATCAAACTGTAAAATATGGGCTAAGAAATAACGTGTATAAGGCACATTACCTGGAACATGGTATTTTGCACCGGGATCAAAGTCTGATTCACTTCGAGCGATTGGCGCTTGCACACCTTGATATTTCTCACGTAACTCCCACCATGCTTTATTATAGTTTTCAGGTGTTACTTCGCCAGAGAATACCTTCCAGCGCCATTGGTCGACAAGCAGGCCGAATGGAATGAAGGCGACTTTCTCAAGAGCCATTTTCATTAATAGCCCAATATCTTTAGACTCATCAGGCACTTCATTTAACAGGCCTATTTCTTTTAAGTAACCCGGCGTTACCGAGAGGGCAATGGTGTCGCCAATTGCTTCATGGAAACCATCGTTCGCACTTTCTTGATAATAAACCGGTTGAGTGTTGTAGGCACGTTGATAAAAGTTATGCCCTAACTCGTGGTGAATAGTTGAGAACTCTTCGCCTGTGCGTTGAATACACATTTTAATTCGTAAATCGTCTTTACTATCGATGTTCCATGCAGAGGCATGACACAACACATCACGATCACGAGGCTTTATAAATAATGAACGTTCATAGAACGTGTCAGGAAGTGGTGCGAATCCCATTGATGTAAAGAATTTTTCTGCACCGCGAACCATTTTTAGTTCATCGTAATCGTGTTCAGCAAGCAATGCTGTCACATCGTAACCAGGATCTGCGTTTTCAGGCGCAACAACATCATAGATATTGCCCCACGTTTGTGCCCACATGTTGCCTAATAGATGTGCTGGGATTGGTTGGTCTTGGGGTACTTTATCTTCACCATATTGTTCACCCAGTTTTGCACGAACGTGACAATGAAGCGATTCGTAAAGTGGTTTAACTTGACCCCAAATACGATCGAGTTCTTTGGCAAAATCATCAGCAGGCATATCGTACTTGCTTCGCCACATTGCACCTGTATCTGCGTAACCTAGCTCTTTAGCGCCTTCATTGGTTAGCACAACCTGTTGTTCATACAACGGGCGCATAGGTTTTGATACTTGTCGCCAACCTTGCCATAAATCGAGTAGTTCGTTGTAGTCTCGGCTGGTGGCCATTTTAGCGGTCATTTCACCTAGGCTTAAACAACTTCCCTCTTCTTTACAATATTTCCCTTTACCATAAATACCGCCGAGTTCAGCCACAAGCTGTGATAACTTAGCAGTTTTTGCTGCATCTTGAGGTGCAGGCAATGTGAGAGCTAGCTTTAGTTTATCGAGTTTTCGGCGCGCATCGTAATCAAGCTCTATACTGTCAAACTTGGCTGCTTCGTTAGCGAGTCGCACAACAGATTCAGTCATTTTTCGATTAACTTCTGCTGATAACTCAGCACTGTCATGAGTAATGAAGTTTGCGTAAATCCATTCAGCACGGCTCGATTCTAAAAACAGTGCACTTAATTCTTTTTCTGTTTCTGCGATAAATTTATCTGCATCTTGTGCTGTTGCTTGGGGTGGTGTTTGCGTGGTCGTTATTTTCGCAGTAGGCGCTTCGTCGTTACAGCCAGAAAGTGCCAACGCACTTGCGACCATTACAGCACTCACACTGAGCTTAAATGGAGTCTTCATAGTTTTTCCCTAAAGAATGTTATTGTTATCGAACTACTGGCTGAGCTCTGATGTGTCAGTAGTTTTAGTATGGTAGTGGCATAATAGCAGTGTCGAAAAAAAGAACAAGCGAAGAGCCGAATTGAGTCACCGTTACGATTTGACACGTTGTATTTATGGCACGATCAGTCATACTTGAGGCAGTTGATTAAAATAAAAGGATTGCACAATGACTACTGTAATTATTCTGTTACTGGTTGCTGTGATTGTGATTTTTGCTGTGAAAGATATTCGCATAAACCTGATCACGCGACCTACATTTAGTATGTTTAAAAGGGTATTACCGCCTTTATCTCAAACAGAACGCGAAGCAATGGAAGCGGGTGATGTTTGGTGGGATGGTGAGTTATTTAGTGGTAACCCTGATTGGCAAAAGCTACATCGCTTTCCTAAGCCTGAGTTGAGCGAAAAAGAACGTACATTTTTAGCTGAGCAAGTAGAAACCTTGCTGGCAATGCTCGACGATTATCAAATTGTTCAAAAAGATAAAGACCTGCCTAAAGAAGTATGGGATTACCTGAAAAAAGAAGGTTTCTTTGCACTGATCATTCCAGAGAAGTTTGGTGGTCGTGAATTTTCGGCAATTGCTAACTCGACCATTGTGTCTAAAATTGCCACTAAGAGTCTAACAGCCGCTGTGACGGTTATGGTTCCTAATAGCTTAGGACCGGGAGAATTACTGCTTCATTACGGTACAAAAGAGCAGCAAGAGCGTTGGCTACCAAGCCTTGCAAAAGGTGATGATGTGCCATGCTTTGCATTAACAGGACCTGAGGCCGGCTCAGATGCAGGGAGTATTCCTGATACGGGTGTCGTGTGTAAAGGTGAGTTTAATGGCGAAGAAGTCATTGGTTTAAAACTTAACTGGTCGAAACGATACATTACGCTTGCACCGATTGCGACCGTGTTGGGGCTCGCGTTTAAAATGTATGACCCCGATGGTTTACTAGGTGATAAAAAAGAGCTGGGCATTACGTGTGCGTTAATTCCAACCGACCACGAAGGCGTGCAAACAGGTGAGCGCCACTATCCATTGAATATGGCGTTTATGAATGGCACCACGTACGGTAAAGATGTATTTATTCCGCTTGATTGGATTATTGGTGGAAAGCAGGGTGCAGGACGAGGTTGGCGTATGTTGGTTGAATGCTTAAGCGCAGGCCGCGGTATTTCGTTACCCGCCTTAAGCACAGCAACCGGGCATTTAGCTTCACGGATGACATCTGCCTATGCCACTGTTCGTCAACAGTTTGGTGTCTCTATTGGTCAATTTGAAGGAGTGCAAGAGGCTTTGGCACGCATCGGCGGGTTAACTTACACGCTTGAGTCTGCAAGGTTAATGACCGCAGGAGCCATTGATTTAAAATTGAGCCCTTCGGTAGTCACTGCGATTGCCAAATACCATATGACAGAAATGGGTCGTACAGTAATGAACGACGCAATGGATATTCATTCAGGCAAGGGAATTCAAGTCGGGCCTAATAACTATCTAGCTCATGGTTATATGGGGATCCCAGTGTCTATTACGGTAGAAGGCGCGAATATTCTTACCCGTAATTTAATGATTTTTGGTCAGGGCGCAACCCGCTGCCATCCATTTGTACTTAAAGAAATGGAAGCTGCTGCAATGGAAGATCACGACTTAGCGTTAAAAGAGTTCGACGCGCTACTACTACAGCATATTTTGTTTGCTGGCAGTAATGCGGGGATGGCTTTTGTACACGGTTTAACGCGTAGTTATATTGCCAAAGCGCCTGTGAGTGGTGCCACTTCTGTGTATTATAAGCAATTAGGGCGCATGAGCCGAGGTTTAGCGTTTTGCACCGATGTAGCGATGTTAGTTTTAGGCGGCGAGTTAAAGCGCAAAGAAATGATTTCAGCACGCTTAGGCGATGTTCTAAGCCACCTGTATTTAGCTTCTTGTGTACTTAAACGTTACGAAGATGAAGGGCGTCAACAGGCCGATTTACCGTTTGTTCAATACGCAGTAGAACATTCACTGTTTAGTATTGGCCAAGCATTTGATGGCTTTTTCAAAAACTTCTCAAACCCTGTAGTGAACTTTTTACTTAAACGTATTGTGTTTCCATTAGGTAACCATTATCACCGCCCAAGTGATGAGCTGGCGCAAACTATGTGTGAGCACATGAGTAAACCTGGGGTGTTCAGAGATAGGTTAACACACTTGTGCTATGTAGATGAGAATGCGGGGACGGGTGTAATGGAAAATGCCTTTATGGCGATGATTGATACTCATGAAGACTTCAAGCAGCTGCGCAAGTGGCAAAAAGAGGGCACCATTGGCCGTAATTTAGAGCTTGAAGATGCGATAGCGGCAGCGGCAGAGAAAAACTTGATTAACGACACGGTTGTTGAGCGAATGAATGAAGCAAATGCGCTGCGAAAACGAGCCATTGCTGTTGATAACTTTGCCCCCGGTGAGCTGTAGCTCATAGCATAAAAAAGCCTTGCAAGAGCAAGGCTTTTTTAAACGTTATTTATCGTGCAAATGGGTCTGGATTAATTTTTTCGATATACCAATTGCTCTTTTTACGTATCATTCGAACACTGCGCATATCATCTATTTTCTTACCATTAAAGTAGCCGGTAAATATTAGGTTTATATTCGCTTTATCACCGTACTGTTCGCGTAGACTCATATTTGTCATATCGACTTCAATCACGACTTCATCGTATTGCATATTAATAAGGTTACGCGCAAATTGGCTTGCTGTGCCGTAAGATTTCATAATGCGCGCCATTTTAGGGGTGGCATATTGCATTGCAAGATCGAAATCTTTTTGATTATAAAGGGCATCGAAATATAAGGTTGCCGTGTTTCCTGGTGTGTTCTTTTCACCTTTTGGAGAATCTTCAGAGCCGCAACCGAACAGCAGCACGCCACTTAATAGAGCACAAATAAAGAGTATTTTTTTCATTGTTATTGTTTGGCAGTTCAAGATAACTTTAAGTGTGTGACGAAATGGCAGTGATGTAAAGTTAACTCAGTAAATTTATTGGATAATATTGAATTTTATGTAATAAAAAAGGATGCACATGCATCCTTTTTTTTGATTTTGAGTGTGTGATTACTGTACTAATTCTTTGTCGCTAAATTCTTCTGCAAACAATGGGCTAGATAAGTAACGCTCTGTTGCACTTGGTAAAATAACGACAACATTTTTGCCTGCATTTTCTGGTTTTTCAGCTAAACGTTTAGCTGCAACAACCGCTGCACCAGAAGAAATCCCGACTAAAATCCCTTCGTTTTTCATCAATTCATGTGCCATTGCAATCGCATCTTCATTTGATACTTGTTCCGCTGAATCGACAACTTCTAAATCTAAGTTGCCCGGGATGAAGCCGGCTCCGATACCTTGAATTTTATGAGGGCCTGGTTTGATTTCTTCACCAGCAAGCGTTTGGCTGATAACAGGTGAATTTGTTGGCTCAACAGCAACAGATTGCACATTTAGGCCTTTTTCAAGCTTAAGGTAACGACTCACGCCAGTGATTGTACCGCCCGTGCCTACACCAGCTACGAAGATATCGATTTTTCCATCCATTGCATCATAGATCTCAGGGCCCGTGGTTTCAAAGTGGATTTTAGGGTTGGCTGGATTTTCGAATTGTTGTAAAAGAATGTACTTTTCAGGCTCGCTCGCTTGAATTTCTTTCGCTTTTTCAATTGCGCCATTCATCCCCTTAGCACCATCGGTTAAAACAAGGTTTGCACCCAATGCTTTTAATAGCTTACGACGTTCTAAGCTCATTGTATTTGGCATAGTCAGAGTTAATTTGTAACCACGAGAAGCGGCTACGAATGCTAATGCAATACCCGTATTACCAGATGTAGGTTCAATTAACTCTTTGTCTTTTGTTAAAACGCCAGACTTTTCAGCTTCCCAGATCATTGAAGCGCCGATACGGCATTTAACACTGAAGCTCGGGTTACGTGATTCTACTTTAGCAAACACATTACCTGTGGTAACGCGGTTAAGCTTTACAATTGGTGTGTTACCAATCGTTAATGAATTATCTTCAAAAATGTTAGACATAATGTTCCCTTGGAAGCAATTTATTCAATCGGGATCAAATAGCTTAGGCTATCGATCTGTAATAGTCACACTTTACTTCGCCTAATAAAAAACGAAAGTAAAGTTTGGCTATAACATATAGCGAATAGGCTTATAGCATTTAGGAATAAGCTTTAAAACTAAAGGAAAAAAGGGCACTTCGTTTGAGTGCCCTCAATGAGTCTACAATAACCAAGCGTAGCTGAACTTAGCAAATAAGGTTCGTTGTTCTTGGGTGATTGATGACAGTTCATCATCTTGGTAGCCATTATCAGAATAGCCAGCAAAAAAGACTGTTTGTGGGTTCAATTTGTATGAATACAGTAATTGTGTGGCGAGCTTTTTGTATTGGCTGTCTACGTCGTCTTGATAGTTAGCTTGATTGCGCTCTAGGTCTGTGTAAATTACAGCGAGACGTAAAAAGCTATTGACGTTAAATTGGTAAGTCAAACGTACATCGCTTAAATTAGCAGTGAAAACATCGCTACCATCAGCTTCTAGTTGTTCGTATGTATGACGTAATCGTACTTCAAAGTGCTTACCTAAGTTCATATTTAGAACAGGACGAATATGCAGCTTTTCACCAACACGGTTATTCGCTAAATCGACTGCATTTCCGGTATACATATATAGAGAGGCAAATAAACCTGCCTGTGGCTTAAAGTCACTGTAAAAGCCAATGCCGTTTTCGCTAAATAGATCTGTGTTGTCATCTATGTCTAGTCGTGACTTGTCATGACGAAGCCCTCTGCGGTTTCGATGTTCAACTGATAACTCAAAGAAGCTTTGTAATGGGCCACTGACTGAAAAACTTGACTGCGCTTCCTTCTCAAGTAGTTCGTTATTCTCGTTATGTGTAATATCCCAATCGGCATAAAGGTTAGCTCGATTCCACCAATTACCTTTATCGCCATACCAGCGGTATTCACCACCGGTGGTAAATTTTTTAAAATCAACTTGTGAAATAAAACCTAAATCAGCGCGTAAGTCGGCATCGCGGTAATTATAGTCTGCAAACGCACGCCAATATTTTTCGTCGTGTTGGTATTTTACAAAGTAACCGTTCCCTGATTGCTCCTGTTGGTTGAGTACCCGTAAAACTCCTTCGTTATAATCACAGTCGCGATTGATTTCACATGTCACTTGTTCTGGCTGTGTGCAGTTATTGCCATCGCAAAGCTCATCGATAAATGTTTGACTGTACTGAGTTTCCGACTTCAGGACTTGTACGAGAAACGTGTCGTTCACCGTTGGTTTATATTTGCTGTCGATGCTGTACACCGTGTTTTTGTAGTCATCACTCTGACGGTGTGTGGCTGTTGAGCCTAATGACAAACCTGATTCAAAATCGTATCGATAGCGCAAAGCACCGTTCTCACTTTTACTATCCAGAGAGACAAGCGACGAGCCCAAGTTGCCAGGGATCAGCACATTGGTTTGATTGTCGTTGGCTATAAAGCCTGCGAAAGTATGACCATTTTTGCTACCCGTTATTTTTGTGCCGTAATCAGGTTGAGCAATATTACGGGTGTGGATTAAATTGAGTGTTGAAGCAAAGTAGTCTGCATTATCAAGAAAAAATGCCCGCTTTTCAGGAAAGAACAAGCTAAAGTTGTTGTTAACACTTAACTGCGCTACATCGGCCTCAACTTGTGAAAAGTCAGGATTAATAGTGGCATTTAATGTGATATCGGGTGTTATACCCCATTTCAAATCTAAGCTTGCTTCGGTGGTGTTTTCACTTTCCCATTCATCAATATGAGCATTCTCTATCTCTCGGGTTTCATTTTTGCCTAATACAATAGAGGGGATCACGGCCACGTTATTCCCTTGTTTGGCTTCTTCAAAACCTTGATAGCTTGGCATTTGGCAAATCCAGCAGTTATTGCCGTGGTCAATTTTCATATTAGAAATACGCAAACGTTCGCTGCGTGGTAAGAACCTGACAAACTCCATAGCCATGGTTTTGGTTTTAATGCTGTCATCGAAGTTAAGTACGCGAAGTGGAATAGCCACTTCAACGGTATAACCACGCTCATGAATAACGCCTTCGCTATCCCAAATACCATCCCATGAAGAGCTTTCATGTTTTGTAAGCTCATTTTCAATGGAGTCTTGTTGCACACCTAATGGATTAATAAAAAATTGATAAGCAAGCTGCGAATTATTATATGAATCTATTTTTAGGCCGACTAGGTCATCATTCCATGCAGCATCACGGTCACGGTAAAAAGCGCGAATAAGTTCAGGGTTCGGATCGTTTGCTTCAAAACCTATGTATAAGGTTTCGCCATCTTCATAGACATAGGCAAAGGTAGTAACTGGGCTCTTAGCATTCTCGTAAGGCCAAGTGACATTATCGATTACTATTTTTCTGGCTTGCTGCCAACTAGGTTCATCCAGTTGACCATCAACTGTTGCAGATTCGGCAACAAATGGAAGTTGAATGGGTAGGCTAGTCGCCAAGCTTGTAAAAGGCGCACACAAAAGGGCCACACTTAAAATTGATTTATACATAAGTAGTATTTTTGGTATTCAAAACTGCGCGCATGTTATTAATTTACGAGTTTGTTAACAAATGCAACGCGATAGGGTGCATATATTTACGTTCAAATTAGATTCAGGATAATCGTGGTGGTAAATTAGGCAATCAAACACAAATTTGGCTGTTTTATAACAAAAGTAAATCAAAACGTGGTAAAAGGTTACCACCAAAAAAAAGAAGTGATCGTTATGAAGTTAATTCTTAAATTAATTGCCGGTATTGTTGCCGGTATTTTAGTGGGCTTGTATGTGCCACTAACGGGTGTTGAACTCCTTTATACAGCAAAAGAAATTATTGGTCAGTTGATCACCTTTACGATTCCGCTGATTATTTTATTTTTTATTGCATCAGGTATTGCTGGTTTGCCAAAAGGCTCGGGCCACTTACTTGGCAAAACAGTTGGCTTTGCCTATGGCTCTACCATCATTGCTGGCACATTGGCATTTTTACTCGTCAGTGCCATGATCCCATTATTTGATGGTGGCTTAACATTTGAAGCTGAAGTTGCCACAGAAGTGGGTAGCTTTATTGATCTAGAAATTCCGCCGTTAATGGGTGTGATGACCGCGCTTGCAACCGCATTTGTGTTTGGTATTGGTATGAGCCAGTTACAGCTAGATACTTTAAAGAAAGTGTCAGATCAAGGTCGCGATGTTATTGATGGCTTGTTGGCGAAAGTAATTATTCCAGCATTACCATTTTATATTGCTGGTGTGTTTGCTGAAATGACAGTGGCTGGTACCGTCGTTGATACCCTTCAAACCTTCGGTATTGTGTTACTTGCCGCACTTATAATGCATTGGTTATGGCTAACCGTTTTATATGTAACAACTGGTTTATTATTAAAGCGTAACCCATTAGAGCTTGTAAAAAATATGCTGCCAGCTTATTTTACTGCTTTAGGTACAATGTCGAGCGCGGCGACGATTCCAGTTTCGTTACGCTCTAGTAAAGCCAACAATGTAAAAGAAGATGTTGCAAACTTTACTGTGCCTCTATGTGCAACCATTCATTTATCAGGTTCGACGATTACAATCGTTACCTGTGCGATGGCTGTCATGTTTTTATCACCTAATATGGATGTGCCGTCATTGTTTGGTATGTTGCCATTTATTATGATGTTAGGCGTTGTAATGATTGCAGCACCGGGTGCACCAGGTGGTGCAGTGATGTCTGCGTTAGGCTTGTTAACAAGTATGCTCGGTTTTAATGAAGGTGCAGTGGCATTAATGATTGCCCTTTATTTAGCGCAAGACAGTTTTGGTACTGCCTGTAATGTAACAGGCGATGGTATCATTGCGTTGTGGGTTGATCGCTTTAGCGAGAAAGCCGCTGCGTAAAATTAACGAGTGAAACGATATTTTGATTTATCGTTTCACTTCTTCTGTGCTAATGTGGCACATTAAATAGTGCAAAAGCATATATTTGGGTTATTTGAGGGTGTTCCATTGATTAATGTACTTTTAGTTGATGACCATGAGCTTGTACGGACAGGGATCAGACGTATACTTGATGATGTTCGTGGTTTTAAAGTGGTGGGTGAAGCTAAAACCGGTGAAGAAGCGGTGCAATTTTGCCGTCAAAACTCACCTGATATCGTGTTAATGGACATGAATATGCCAGGTATTGGCGGCTTAGAAGCGACGAAGAAAATTTGTCGTTACTGCCCTGATGTGAAAATTATTGTGCTTACTGTACATTGTGAAGATCCATTCCCAAGTAAAGTAATGCAAATTGGTGCCCATGGTTATCTAACCAAAGGGGCTGGGTCTGATGAAATGGTTAATGCCATTCGTGCTGTTAATGCGGGTCAGCGTTATATTGCGCCTGAAATTGCCCAGCAGATTGCTCTTGCGCAAGTTAGCGGTCGTACTGATGAAAACCCTTTCCAAAGTTTATCTGAGCGTGAACTGCAAATTATGCTTATGATCACCAAAGGTGAAAAAGCACAAGATATCGCAGAGCGTTTAAACCTCAGCTCTAAAACAGTCAATAGCTATCGCTATCGTATGTTTGAAAAGCTAAATGTGGGTGGCGATGTTGAGTTAACCCATTTGGCGATACGTCATAAAATGATCGACATTGATAGCTCGCATTAATTTGCTCAATGTCTGATTTCGATTCCGCCCGTTTTCTTAAAACACTATCAAGCGAACCCGGTGTATACCGAATGCTTGATAGTGAAGGGCAAGTTATTTATGTCGGTAAGGCAAAGAACCTCAAAAAGCGTGTTACAAGTTATTTTCGCAGCAATGTAACAGACAGTAAAACGCGTGTATTAGTTAGCAATATCTGTGGCATTGAAGTTACCCTGACGAATACAGAAACTGAGGCTCTTCTTCTCGAAAACAACCTTATAAAAAAATATCAGCCTCGCTATAATATTTTACTGCGAGATGACAAATCGTATCCGTATATTTTACTGACAAATCATAAACATCCCCGTTTGGCGTTTCATCGTGGTAGTCGCAAAATTAAAGGTGAGTACTTCGGTCCTTTTCCAAGTGCGGGTGCGGTATCAGAAAGCTTACGGCTAATGCAAAAAATCTTTCCTGTTCGTCAATGTGAAGATGCCTATTATCGTGCACGAAGTCGCCCATGCCTTCAGTATCAGTTAAAACGCTGTTCTGCACCTTGTGTCAACAAAGTATCTGATGAAGAGTACAGTCAAGAAGTCGACTTTGTTCGTAAGTTTCTACTTGGCAAGTCACATGAAGTTATTGCCGATTTAATTACAAAAATGGAACAGGCCAGTAAAGCACTAAAGTTTGAACTGGCTGCTAAAGTACGTGACCAAATTTTGTTGCTTAGAAAAATGCAAGAGCAACAATCTATTTCAGGTAATCATGCTGAAATGGATGTGGTGGGCTTTGCACATTTAAACGGTTTAAATGCCGTACATTTATTAATGATCCGCGATCATAAAGTATTAGGCAGTAAGACTTATTTTCCTAAAGTCCCTAAGGATTCAGGGCAAGAAGAAATTCTCACCTCCTTCTTAGGGCAATACTATTTAGCACCGGGTGCAACAGGGCGAATTGCAAAAGAAATCATTTTGCCGTTTGCTATTGAAGAAAGTGAGCCATTGAGTAATGCGCTTACCACAATTTCAGAGCGTAAAGTCACCTTGAAAGTAGCGAATCGAGGTGAGAGAGCGCAATACTTAAAGCTTGCAAATAAGAATGCGCTTAACAGCATAAGTGTAAAACAAAGCACGCAAGACTCAATTAACAAGCGTTATGCGCAATTAAAAGAAACACTTCGGCTTGACGACATTAATCGCATGGAGTGTTTTGATATCAGCCATACAATGGGTGAAAACACAGTAGCAAGTTGTGTCGTGTTTGACTCACAAGGGCCAAATAATAAAGAGTATCGTCGCTTTAATGTGACGGGTATTACTGGCGGTGATGACTATGCCGCCATGGAGTTTGCGTTAAACAAGCGTTATAACAAAGTTGTTGATGAAGACAAGATCCCAGATGTTATCTTTATTGATGGTGGTAAGGGGCAATTATCGCGTGCTGAGCAATATTTTGAAAATTGGCCCCATAGCAAAATGCCACTGTTAGTTGGCGTAGCAAAAGGCACGAGCCGTAAGCCCGGTTTAGAAACCTTATTGATTGACGGCGGTAGGAAGACTATTCCGCTTGATTCAGATGCGCCGGCACTTCATTTGATCCAACATATTCGCGATGAATCACACCGTTTCGCAATTGCAGGACATCGTAATAAGCGTCAGAAACAGCGGACTCAATCATTACTTGAAGAAATAAATGGTGTGGGGCAAAAGCGCCGACAATCATTATTAAAATATTTAGGGGGCATGCAAGGGGTAAAAGCTGCTAATATAGAACAACTAAAACAAGTTCCTGGGATCAGCCCTGAAATGGCTGAAAAGATATTTAATCATTTGCATGACAAGGCGTAGCCTTCATGCGAATATAGAAAAAAAGACATCTCCAAGTAGTTATGTGGAATATTCCAAACACACTCACAACCTTTAGACTTTTTCTTATCCCCATTTTTTTGGTGATATTTTATTTACCTTATTCATGGGCGTTTTTCGCGGCCGCGTTTGTTTTTTGGCTTGCATCAATTACTGATATTCTTGATGGCTATTTAGCACGCCGTTTAAATCAGTCTACACCTTTTGGTGCATTCTTAGACCCTGTTGCCGATAAAGTAATGGTCTGTGCTGCATTAGTGGCATTATCTAGTCATTATCAGAATTTATATATGACGATTCCCGCACTTGTTATCATTAGCCGTGAAATAGTTATTTCTGCCTTACGCGAATGGATGGCAGAGCAGGGCAAACGAGATAACGTTGCTGTATCTAATATGGGCAAGTTCAAAACAGCTGCACAAATGTTGGCGATAATCGGACTTATTTGGCAGTTTGATACCTGGATGATTTATTTAAGTTATGGACTTTTATATATTGCCACGTTCTTAACATTGAGTTCGATGCTGCAATATTTGTTTGCTGCTTGGTCAGAATTGACCAAAAATTGATCCTAAACGTATAATTACACACCATTTTAGATAAAAAATAAGCAAACAGTTTAAAACTCGCATTTTTTATATTGACGCGTTTAATAATCTCTGTAGAATGCGTCCGTGTTGAGAGGGCATAGCCCACAAGATAAAGAAAAGCGGCACTAGCTCAGTTGGTAGAGCGCAACCTTGCCAAGGTTGAGGTCACGAGTTCGAGCCTCGTGTGCCGCTCCAATTAT
>NZ_JACDWU010000240.1:0-1431 GCF_016464045.1 Pseudoalteromonas sp. bablab_jr011
CTAATGCCGATCAGTTAAGACTTTAATCGGCGGATCAGTTGAATGATCCCCTCTATATGTAAAAATCCGATAGACCCTGTTTATCGGATTTTTTTATGCACGTATCTCAAGCCCTCAACATTATTAACAGTTACAAACCAAATCAAGTTGAAACACTCGCAGACCTTTTGCCCATTGAACTTATCAATAGTGCTTACGAACTCACTGATACGGTTACTCTAAGAAAGCGAAAGCTCACTTTAGAGTCGATGGCATGGCTACTGGTTGGAATGGCAATCTATAACGATAAGTCCATGGCTGACATTGTAAATATGCTCGATATTGTCGATCGCACAGGCAAGCCATTTGTGGCTCCAAGCGCATTAACACAGCGAAGAAAAAATCTCGGTGAGTCTGCCGCTAAAGCGCTTTTTGAGTGCACACAAAATCATTGGTTTAAGCAGGCTAATTTACCAAACTGGAACGGCCTCACTCTTCTGGGTGTTGATGGTGTCGTATGGCGAACTGAGGATTCAAAAGACAACGCTGAAGCGTTTGCAAAGCCTACCAACCGTGACGGTAAAGAAACACAGTACCCACAGGTACGCATGGTATGCCAGATGGAACTGAGTAGCCATTTAATCACTGGAAGTGCTTTTGATTGTTACACAGTGAATGAAATGAAGCTGGCAGAGCAACTGATAGAAACCACACCAGATAACAGCTTAACCCTTTTCGATAAAGGCTTTTACTCCCTTGGCCTACTTCAAGCGTGGAGCTCGAAAGGCATAAATCGACATTGGCTTATCCCAATGAGAAAAGGACTCAATTATGAAGTTGTTCAGTCCTTCGGTCGTCAAGATAAACTAATAAAACTGAAGAGTAACCCGCAAGCACGTAAGAAGTGGCCAGAGCTAGGGCAAGAAGTCGTTGTGCGTTTAGTTACGAGAGTTAAAGATGGTAAGCAATACAATGTCCTCACCTCAATGCTTGACCCAATGCTCTACCCAAAGTCAGATATCGTAGACTTATACGGATATCGCTGGGAAATTGAACTTGGCTATCGTGAGCAAAAGCAGTACATGCTTGGTAACCGACTCACTCTAAGAAGTCGACTCCCTGAATTAGTGAGACAGGAGCTTTGGGGAATACTGCTGACCTATAACTTGGTCAGGTATCAAATGGTGCAGATGTGTAATACTTTAAATGGAGACTACTTGCCGTATCAACTTAGCTTCAATGGGGCGTTGGCTCATATCATGCGCCTAATAGTAGGGCTTCCATACTCGTCACCGGGAGCAATCCCGAGGCAACTCCAAAACTTCTACTCAATGAGTGAGAGTTTAATACTTGAGCCCAGGCGAGAAAGATCCTTCCCTAGAGTCGTTAAGAAAAAACCAAGCCGATACCCTCGAAAATACAATGCCGCTCACCTTAAGTGAACGGCATTAG
>NZ_JACDWU010000241.1:0-283 GCF_016464045.1 Pseudoalteromonas sp. bablab_jr011
AAGTCAGCAATCAACGGTTTGATATCGTTCTCCAGCACGTCCTTTGAAGTGCAAGTGACGACGAAATCATCGGCGTATCCTATAAAGTTGGCTCTCGCCCCATTTTTAAGTGCGGTGGACTTTATGCGTTGCTCAAGACCTACAAGAGTCATCAGCATCAAGGTTGGAGATATGATCCCGCCTTGTGGTGTTCCCTCGTCAGTGCGATAGAACAGCCCTTTGTCCATAAAACCAGACTTTAACCATTGTTCCAACATTCGTTTATCTACAGCTATATTATTCA
>NZ_JACDWU010000242.1:0-408 GCF_016464045.1 Pseudoalteromonas sp. bablab_jr011
GAAACGAAACAGCGCCGATGATAGTGTGGCATTTGCCATGTGAAAGTAGGACATTGCCAGGCTCCTAATTAGAGAAACCCGATTCGAAAGAGTCGGGTTTTTTGTTGCCTGTAGAAAAATAAAACACCCAACCAAGACCCCTACGACCTATATCTTTGTAAGCATCGTGTGGCATTGACCATGTGAAAGTAGGACATCCTACTGCGTAGCGCACCATGGCTCCTAATTATACCATTCCGCTTAATTAAGTGGTCTATTTTGAGGCAATAATACCATTCCGCTTAAATATCTGATCTAATATAGGCTATATAAAATCACCGGTTAATAACATTGAACCAAAACATAGCTGAACAGCTTTTAGCGCTTTCGCGAAAAGAACCAAACGCACGAAAACGCATACGATTACTC
>NZ_JACDWU010000243.1:0-611 GCF_016464045.1 Pseudoalteromonas sp. bablab_jr011
AAATGGTGCCCGGGGCCGGACTTGAACCGGCACGTCCTTACGAACGAGGGATTTTAAATCCCTTGTGTCTACCAATTCCACCACCCGGGCATCGGGTTTGCTATTTAAAGCAAGTGGATAAAGCTAATATGGAGCGGCACACGAGGCTCGAACTCGTGACCTCAACCTTGGCAAGGTTGCGCTCTACCAACTGAGCTAGTGCCGCATCATATTAACTCTAAAGTTAAACTATTTTAAAACTACATTTGGTATTGTAGTTAACCACAAATGGTGCCCGGGGCCGGACTTGAACCGGCACGTCCTTACGAACGAGGGATTTTAAATCCCTTGTGTCTACCAATTCCACCACCCGGGCATCGGGTTGCTCAAAGAGCGTGTGGAGTGTTGAATGGAGGCGGAACCCGGAGTCGAACCGAGGTGGACGGATTTGCAATCCGCTGCATGGCCACTCTGCCATTCCGCCAAATTAGATAATTGGAGCGGCACACGAGGCTCGAACTCGTGACCTCAACCTTGGCAAGGTTGCGCTCTACCAACTGAGCTAGTGCCGCTTTTCTTTATCTTGTGGGCTATGCCCTCTCAACACGGACGCATTCTACAGAGATTATTAA
>NZ_JACDWU010000244.1:0-274 GCF_016464045.1 Pseudoalteromonas sp. bablab_jr011
AAAGTAGTCGAGTTAAATGTGCAGGTTGACCATGTTCATTTGGTAGTAAAGATACCGCCGAAGTTATCAGTCTCGAAATTAATGGGTGCTTTAAAGGGAAAAATAGCGTTAAAGCTATTTAGCAAATATCCATACTTAAGGAAAAACAAGTTATGGGGAAACCATTTTTGGCAGAGAGGGTACTTCGTAGATACTGTAGGGATAAATGAAGAAATAATAAGGCGGTATGTCAGGCACCAAGAAAAGGAAGAGGTGCAAGAGCAGGCGCAGTTAA
>NZ_JACDWU010000025.1:0-319 GCF_016464045.1 Pseudoalteromonas sp. bablab_jr011
ATCGGGCCTGAATCCCGGGGCTATGGAAGGTATGATGTTACGAATGATAATTTTGCCGATGTCTTCGATTTTAGAGAAATGCTTGAAAGCTCAAGGAGCAATGACGACTTTAAAAGGACGTGGGAGTATGAAACAAATTGGCTAAAGTTGACTGATAACATCTTGTCACAGTTAAAACGCAGCGCTGCGAGATATTAGTTACTTAAAAGGTTTATTTGGCATTGTAATTGGGCTACGCAGCGATCATTTAAAAATGTCATATTAGGCTCGCTTTAACTATCAAGTTTGGCACTGAGACATATCCAACGATTAAACCTTA
>NZ_JACDWU010000245.1:0-13782 GCF_016464045.1 Pseudoalteromonas sp. bablab_jr011
ACCACGATAGGCTATTTCAGTTTTGACTTGTTCAATGAGTGTATTCATGACTTACCTCCAAGTTATGGGATAACCCCAAGGTAAGTGTGGCTCAAATTATAAGAATAGGATCTCCGCGTAGCGGCTTAGTTCAACAATTTTATAGTGCGCTCGTCGCGCATCTTTGTGCCGATGTTACGCGCATGTATTAATGAATCTATTTTTAACAAATAACGTAATGCATTGCCAACTTTAATATTTTTATGACACTAAAGGTATTCAGAAAAAGAAATTACGCTCGTCGCTCATTTTCTTGAATATGGGAGCACAACAACAAAACAGTATATTAATACAGTTATTTATGTCATCACCAACATAAAAGTTAGTGGAATATCAGATTATGGAGTAGAGCCAATATCATTAGATGAATAAAAATGTACCTGATAGCTCATAGCCGCCCTTAGAGCATTTGCTATGCATTATTTTGGGGCAAAAACGGTTTACTTTGGTTAAGCGAACAAGAAAGCGGGAACAAAAAAATCCCCCTCAATAACGTAAATAAACCACACAGAACGACTAGATGTCCTTCACCCATAATAAAACCTAACAACCACCCGCTCACGTACACTTCCCTGTGTAAATCACGCCGGTGAGTCAGTAAATTTTACTTATCAGAGGCTTGAGATTCTGCATCTCTATCCTGCTGTTTTTCGCTGATCATGGTGTTTAATTTCTCACCGCCTTTAATACCAAAATCTAACGTGCGGATTGGGAATGGAATGGTCATATCAGCTTCGCTTAAGGCGTTTCTAACAGCCACAACAGCCTTGTGGCGTACAGTCATAAAGTCAGCTTCACCGGGGTACTTAATCCAAAACCACACCAGTAAATTAATGCTGCTATCGCCAAAGCTTTCGGCGTACACGGCGGTCTCTTCTTGCTTGATCACAAAATCAAATTCATTGATTTTTTTAACGATAACCTCTGCAGCTTGCTCTGGGTCATCGGCATACGAAATACCCACAGGCACCTCAATACGGCGAACGCCTAACGTACTGTAATTACTAAGTATGTTTCTAAATAAAATTTTATTCGGTACGAGAATTAGTTGCCCATAAAAATTCTCGATAAGGGTGTTTCTGAGGTTAATCGCGCGCACTGTACCAAATACACTTTCCGTTCGAATGACATCACCTGCTTTAAAGGGTTTACGAATACCCATGGCAATACCTGCGATTAAGTTTTCGGTCATATCCTGAAAAGCAAAACCGATAGCAAGACCAACAATACCAGCACCTGCGAGTAATGAAGTCACGGTGCCTCTGAGGCCTAAAAAATCGAGCGCAACAAACAGCCCTACACAAAGAATAACCACTTTTGCAATAGACGACATCAAATCAGCAATTTGCGTTGATTCCAAAGAGCGACGTAAGATTTTACGCAGCATTGAGCCACACACTCGCGCTAAAAGCGAAAATAAAATGGTTATTATGATTGCGACGATGAAGTTAGGAATATGACTTATAACAATATCAATCCAACCACCAAGCTTCTCTTCAATGAGCTTTTCAGCTTCACTAACGGATGGAATTTTTAGCATGTTTATACCTTGTTATCTTATATTAACTAACTCGGTAATTTGCAAAATGAACGCCATGTTTAATCAGACAAATAAAAACCATAAAAAAAGCCGTGCATCGCACGGCTTTTAACACACTAAAGTAGGCTCTTTTTTCTAGTGCTGTTCTTCTCGCAGAAAAACAGGTTCGAGCTCTTTCGCGGTTGCATCGCTACTGAAGTAATAACCCGCTACTGTGAAATCTTTTAATTCACTCAATTGAGTAATTTTATTCTCTATAATGTAACGCGCCATCATGCCGCGGGCTTTTTTCGCGTAAAAGCTGATCACTTTATACTGGCCGTTTTTACAATCTTTAAAATGAGGTGTAATAATTTGTGCATTTAAGGCTTTTTTATCAACTGCTTTAAAATACTCATTTGAAGCAAGGTTTACTAAGTACTTACTGTCTTGCTCTGCCAAGACTGTATTGAGTTTTTCGGCTATCACACTCCCCCAAAACTCATACAAGTTTTTACCGCGTGGATTTTCAAGCTTAGTGCCCATTTCTAGGCGGTAAGCTTGCATTAAATCGAGCGGCTTAAGCACACCGTAAAGGCCAGATAAAATTCGTAAGTGAGACTGTGCATAATCTAAGTCAGAGTGTGTTAACGACTGTGCATCTAAACCACCATACACATCACCATTAAATGCAAGGACGGCTTGTTTTGCGTTTTCTGTTGTAAACGGCTGTGACCACTGTGCGAATCGCGCTGCATTTAAACCGGCTAGTTTATCGCTGATTTTCATTAAACTGCCAATTTGGGCAGGGGTTAAATCACGGCAAACTGACATTAACTCTTCGCTGTGCTCGAGTAATTCAGGCTGAGTGAATTTGTCGGTCGTGGCTGGTGTTTCATAATCTAAATTTTTTGCAGGTGAAATAACTGTGATCATAGATAGCTATTGACTTGTAATTTGTTTGATGTCAATTTCAACATTAAATGAATCAAAATGCACGTTTTGTTTCGCCCCGCCTTAATTCGCTGCATTTTCACATCTAATGCCTTAGTTTTCTTAGTTAAGGACATTTGACCTATTAAACACTGTCATAGTGTTGCAGCATTAAGGTGGCTATAATGGATTTTCTTTTAACTTGCTTGGAATGAGGAAAGCAAATGACTTCAGCACTACAAAGGCTTAAACAGCATTCATCTATTGTTGCAGATACAGGTGATATTGAAGCTATCAAAAAGCACCAACCAGAAGATGCAACAACTAACCCATCTTTACTTTTAAAAGCCAGTGAAATTGAAGCGTATAAACCTTATCTAGACAAGGCATGGCAATACGCAAAAGAAACAGAGCAAGATGCAGCCAAGCAACTTGAACTTGCTTGCGATTATTTTGCCGTATTAATTGGTAAAGAAATCAGCGAAATTGTACCGGGTTATATCTCGACAGAAGTCGATGCGCGTTTATCTTTCGATACACAAGCGACGATTGATAAAGCACATACTTTACTTAGCCTTTACGAAAAAGAAGGGGTAAGCAAAGATAAAATTCTTATTAAAGTTGCATCAACGTGGGAAGGCATCAAAGCTGCCGAGCAATTAGAAAAAGAAGGCACTAAGTGTAACTTAACGCTGTTATTCTCAGAAGCGCAAGCACGTGCCTGTGCCGACGCCAATGTATTTCTAATTTCACCGTTTGTTGGCCGTATTCTTGACTGGCATGTAGCGAATGGTATGGAAAAACCGACTGATCCAATGCAAGATCCTGGTGTACAGTCTGTTCGTAGTATTTATGAATTCTACAAACGCCATGACTATAAAACAGTCGTGATGGGTGCAAGCTTCCGTAACACGGGTGAAATCATCGCGCTTACTGGTTGTGATAAATTAACAATCAGCCCTGCATTACTTGAAGAGCTTGGTGAGCTTACAGACGCACAAGAGTACTTACTTGAAAGCGACTTTACCGTTGAACCAAAACCAGCACCACTGACTGAAAGTGAGTTCCGTTGGTTACATAATCAAGATGCCATGGCGACAGAAAAACTAGCTGAGGGCATTCGCTCTTTTGCCGAAGCGCAGCTTGAATTAGAAGCACGCTTTAAAGCAATGTAATCTGCAAAAATCATTGTAAATGAACGCCACCGCTCTCGGTGGCGTTTTTGTTTATATACCATACAAAATTTTGATCTATTCATCTAGCAATCACATTTCTGTAACAATATCGTCACTTTTTTATTCTATTTTTGTCTAGCCTGTGGTATAGGTATTTCCGAGGTTCAAAATAATCAATAGGAGAAGTTCATGGATAGCCTAGACGATATTTTAGAAATATTAGAAGGTCCTAGTACAACAAAAAAGACCTCTACAAAAAATAAAAAGAGAAAATGGCGCGAAATCGAAGCTTTGAAAGACAAGCACAGATTACGTAAAGAACTACAGGAGTTAGACTACTTTACAGACAGTATAGCGATTGATGAGCTAGACTTTTAAACCAAGGCCCGCAAGGGCCTTTTGTTTGCATTAAATTTTAGGAAGGTGCCAATTAATCGGTGTTTTATGCTGTTCGCTCAATCGTTGATTAATCGTTGAAAAATGCTTACACCCAAAAAAACCTCGATGTGCAGACAAAGGTGAGGGATGTGGGCCTTGGATCACGTGATGGCGCGATATATCGATGTGTTTACCTTTCTTTTGTGCATGTGCCCCCCACAAAACAAACACAACTCCCTCACATTGCTGATTGATCAGTGCGATAACTTGGTCTGTAAACTGCTCCCATCCCAAGTGCTTATGTGAATGCGCGTTTCCCTGCTCAACGGTCAGTACTGTATTCAATAAAAACACGCCTTGCTCTGCCCAGCTTTGTAAGTAACCATGCTCAGGTATTTCGAATCCGTCGATATCTGTGGCCAGTTCTTTATAGATGTTTTTAAGTGAAGGTGGCAGTTTTTTAACCTCAGGTTGCACTGAAAAGCATAATCCATGTGCCTGCCCTTCACCGTGATAAGGGTCTTGCCCTAAAATAACCACTTTCACATCGTTTAAAGGAGTGGCGTTAAAGGCTGAGAAAATCTGTTCTTCAGGTGGGAATACTACAACACCCGCAGCGCGTTTATCAGCAACGTAGGTTAGCGTGTCTTGCATATAGGGCTTGGCTAATTCAGCCTTTAAAAAATCTTGCCAGTTGGTCATTTTGAAGCCTGTATTTGCTTTCTTGAAATGTCTATTTTACCACACATCTCGCTCAAGCCATCAAGCATGCGGGTTGTAAAGCGATGTAATAAATCAGCGTTAACACTTATAAATTGGTTATGCTGAACGGCCGGTAATTCAGGCCATTGTCGCCAATCTATTTGAGGTTGCGGCTTTTTCGATTTTTCATCGGGGATAATAATCACCTCGGGTTTACTTACCAGCACATTTTCAATGCTGATACGCGGATAATCGGTTTCACTGTTTGCAAATACATTGTCAGCATGGCAAATCGTTAGTAACTGATTAATCCATGTGTTACCACCCACCGTCATCATCGGCTCTGGCCATAACTGATAAAACACACTCACAGGGGGTTTATCCTGCTGTGAAGCACGGATGGCAGCAAGCTTTACTTCAAACTCAGTGGCGACTCTATCGGCTCGCGTTTTTAAATGGGTTAACTCACCTAATTTACGTAACTCATCAGCCACATTATCCACTTGGTCTGGGTTACTGTAAGCAACCGGAATACCTAATTTCTCGATGTAAGCAAGATCTTCAGCTTTATTACCGGTCTTCCATGCAAGAACAAGATCAGGTTTCAGCGATAAGAGCCTTTCCATATTGATGCCATAGTAACCTCCCACTCGTTCAATTTCATTGGCTTGTGCAGGGTAATCGGCATAATCGACGGTTCCAACGATCCGATCTCCAGCACCAATTGCAAACAGGTTTTCGACTATATGCGGAGCCAAAGCAACGATACGCTGAGGCTCTTTAATTTCATGTGCGTAAGAAAACTGAGCCAACCACATCAATGCCCATAAGCAACTAAAGGTCAGTGCTTTCATATTAGTAATCAAACCCTTTTTGTGCCTTTATGCCAGCATCAAATGCATGCTTCACGTTACGTACTTCACTCACGGTGTCTGCAAGTTCTGTGAGTTTTCGGTGCGCGCCTCGCCCTGTAATAATCACTGATTGCATTGCAGGTCGCGAACTAATTGCAGCAATGACTTCATCTAAATCAATGTAGCCATAGGTAATCATATAAGTGATTTCATCGAGCATCACTAAATTAATAGACTCATCTTTTAGCATTCGTTTTGCTTCTTGCCATGTTACTTGCGCTGCCGCTGTGTCAGAGTCTTTATTTTGAGTCTCCCAAGTGAAACCCGTATTCATAATGACAAATTCGACGCCTGCTTTTTCGAGTAAATTACGTTCACCGCACTCCCAAGTGCCTTTAATAAACTGACAAACAGCTGCTTTCATGCCATGACCCACAGCACGCGCTACAGTACCAAAGCCTGAGGTTGATTTTCCTTTCCCGTTACCTGTAATGACCTGAAAAATACCTTGCTCTTTTTGAGCCGCGGCGATGCGCTCGTCTACTTTTTGTTTTACTTTTTGTTGGCGCTGTTGGTGCTTATCTAGGTTGTTTTCGCTCATTATTTTTCCTTACTAAAGGTGTCATAAATATTGATAATTTGCTCAATATCCATATGTTTTTCCACTACGTCTGCGAGTCTATTTAACTGCTGTTCGCGGTGTTGATTAAGATCGATAGGTGTCAATTTCGTCTCAGGCTCTAGCCATCTGACCAACTGATTTACTGCATCAGGTGTATCAAAAAGCCCATGTAAGTAAGTACCTGCTACTTGGTTATCATCGCTAATAAAGCCGTCATGGGTAAAGCCATTCGGATGCTGTTCAAACGTTATAAAAGGCTGTTCAAGCGCTGGCCCCTCACTTATTCCGGCATGTATTTCATAACCACAAACTTGCTGTTCGCTGCTGTTTAAATGCAATATTCCAGTTACTTGTGTCAGCACTTTTTGTTGGCCTAACTGAGTTTCAAAATTAGCGATTCCCAACCCTTTTGCTTCCCCTAGTCTAGACTCAACAGAATGAGGATCGGCAATTCGCATCCCTAACATTTGTAGACCACCACAAATACCCAGCACTTTGCCTGAATAACGAAGATGGCGGTGTATTTGTTTGTCCCACCCTTCATTTTTTAGAAAGGCTAAATCGCTTAACACATTCTTACTACCTGGAATAATAATTAGATCAACATCAGGAATCGATTGTGTATGACGGACATAGTGAAGGTCTATTTCTGGTTGCAGTCTGAGGACATCGAAATCAGTGTGATTACTAATATGAGGTAAAAGAAGAACAGCAATGTGTAACTGTGGCTCAGCAACTTTATTAGCAATAGCCACGGCATCTTCGGCATCTAAGGCTAAATCATGTAAGTATGGCAAAACCCCCAAAACAGGTTTATTGGTGTATTGCTCAAGCCAATCTAAACCACTTTGTAACAGTGCTATATCACCACGAAAACGATTTATTACAAACCCTTTTACGCGCGCTTGCTCTGATTCAGATAACAACGCTAACGTCCCAACCAGGTGAGCAAAAACCCCTCCTTTATCAATATCGGCAATAATGATCACTGGGCAATCGACAGCCTCAGCATAACCCATGTTAGCAATATCATTTTCTCTGAGATTAATTTCTGCTGGACTGCCTGCGCCTTCAACAACTAATAGCTCAAACCGTTCGCTTAAGCGCTTTTGAGAGGTGAGTACAGCGTCCATAGCGACCTTTTTATAATCGTGGTAACTGCCGGCTTCCATATTCGAAAGCGCTTTCCCATGCACAATAACTTGTGCACCCGTATCGCTATTTGGTTTTAGTAAAATAGGGTTAAAATCAACCTCAGCGGGCACATTGGCTGCCACTGCTTGCAGTGCTTGTGCACGCCCTATCTCGCCTCCATCGGCGGTTACAGCACTATTAAGTGCCATGTTTTGCGGCTTAAAAGGCGCAACCTTAATGCCGCGTTTAGCAAAAATGCGACACAATGCCGCCACTAAAGTGCTTTTACCTGCATCAGATGTCGTGCCTTGCACCATAAGGGTTTTCATCATTGCTCCCTCTTTAATGTTTGTGCAAGGCCAGCAATAATAAACTCAACCCGAGCAACCTGCTTGGCAAGCGATTGGTGTAACCAACCCGAATGATCAACAAACTGGCGGCTCAATTCACCCAATGGCACAATACCATGGCCTACTTCATTGCTAACAAAAATAACCTCGCAGGGAAACTCTTTAAGCACATCAAGTAGTGCTGCTTTTTGCTCTAGCCAATATGCTTCACCGTGCTGACATAAACAATTACTCAGCCAAAGTGTTAAGCAATCAACCAAAATACAGCGGTCTGCTTTGCCATGCTCTTTGAGCACTTTAGCCAATTGCAGTGGCTCTTCGATAACTTGCCAACGACTATCGCGCTCTAATTGATGACGAGCAATGCGTTCAGCCATTTCATTATCGCCCGCATTGGCTGTCGCAAGATAAATAATCGATTTGCCTGAATTGCTAGCTAGTTGCTCTGCAAAGCGGCTTTTACCACTGCGTGCGCCACCTAAAATCAAGGTATGTGGTTGCTTCATAACATGCTCACTAAGGTTAAATATACAGCCAGCTCAGCAATTTGTTGTGCGGCACCTAGGCAGTCTCCGGTATAACCTGATAACTGTTTTTTGAACCAGTGAATTAATATAAAACGCGTTATAGTAAGTACAAGGATTACAGTGAAGATGTGCCAAATACTGAGCACTGAAAATAACCATGCGAAAAGTATCACTGCCCCGCCAGTCGCAAGCAGTATTTGGTAACTTTCGGTGCTTAAGTACATCGCAACGGGTTTTACTTTGCTGGTTGCATCGTGACTAACATAATCCATGTCAGCAATTAAACTCGTTGCGACAATTCGGCTTAAACTCTGCCCTAATAGCAACGCAAGAAGTAGCAAATTTAGTGACTCAGACAACACAACTAAACTTTGAAACTTAATAAGCAGCACAATAATAAGTGCAGCCGCTCCGTAAGTTCCTAAACGGCTGTCTTTCATAATGGTCAGCTTATCTTCAACTTTCCAGCCACCACCAAAGCCATCCCATACATCTGCTAACCCATCTTCATGAAATGCCCCCGTCAAAATTAACCCTAAGGCCATAACAAGTGCCACGGCAATTGAAGCAGGAAAAAAGTAACTAAACACGAGATAACCTAAACTTAAAATCCCCGCAAGAAGAACCCCTACCAAAGCAAAATAGCGACTGGCTTGGTTCAATGCCGTCGTTGATACCTCAAAATTAAGCGTCACAGGTATACGTGTTAAAAAACTAACAGCTAGCAATAATAGCTGCTTTTGAGAAGGCGATGGGTTGTATGTATTCATTGCTTAAACAACCTGCTCAACATGTGCATCTGCAAAACTTGCCATTTCGTTATAAAATGCAAGCGATGATTGTAATAATGGTAACGCCAAGGCGGCACCACTGCCCTCTCCTAAGCGCAAATTAAGGTTTAATAATGGCGATGCGTCTAACGCTGCCAGCATGGCTTTATGTCCTTGCTCATCTGAGGCGTGAGCAAAAATCATATAATCACGTGCATGCGCGTTTATACGTGTCGCAACCAATGCTGCGGCACTGCAAATAAAGCCATCAATAACCACCACCATGCCTAATTCTGCCGCGGCTAAAATAGCACCTGTTATTTGAACTATTTCAAAGCCACCCAGCGCCGCTAATGTCATTAATGGATCGTTTAGATGTGCCTGATGCAAATTAACAGCTTGTTCAACAACCGCAATTTTTTTAGCTACCACCTCATCCGCTACGCCCGTGCCCTTACCCACACATTGAGCGGCAGGTAATGATAATAGAGCAGCCATTAATGCTGCCGCACTGGTTGTGTTACCGATCCCCATTTCACCGAATGCTACGGTATTACACCCTGTATTTTTTATTGCATTCATACGCTGCTTAGCAAACTTAAAGCCTTGTTCAACTTGCGCTGGCGACATCGCCATTGAGGTATTTATTGACTCAGTAATATGCCCTAAACGTTGATTATGAACACTAATATGATGCTGTTCTGACAAAGTGCCTGCATCAACGACCTCAAGCTGCCATCCAAGTTGACGGCAAAATACATTAATTGCCGCTCCACCATGCGCAAAATTCGCAATCATTTGTGAAGTCACACTGCTTGGCGCAATCGAAACCCCTTGGCTAGCAACACCATGATCACCTGCAAAAACGACGAGTGTCGGCGCGTTAATAACGGGTTTAAATTCATCTACAGCGTGCTCTGAGTTAAGAGATTGACTTAAAATGAGTGTCAACGTTTTTGCGCACTCTTCTAATTGACCAAGCGCTCCTAAGGGTTTGGTTTTAAGATCTATTTTTTGTTGAATTACAGATGCATACTGCGAGTTAAGAGGTGCGATATTAAACATGGGCTACCTGCGCTGTTTACGAAAATAAAGTAAAGATAAAAAGAACACACTGCCTATAGCCGCAGTGATCACACCCACAGGCAATTCTTGATTAGTCAGTAAAGTACGACAAAGCACATCGACCCATACCATAAATGTACCACCAACAAGGCTCGTCATTAAAAGGTTGTAGCTTGAGCCTTGCGACGTAAAGTAGCGGACAATATGCGGGATCATAAGCCCAACAAAGCCAACCCCCCCACACATAGCGACCAAAACAGCAGTAATTAACGAACTAAGTAGTAACATTAAAATACGAAAACGTTGAGCATGAATCCCCAGTGTTGCCGCGCTTTCATCACCAAGCAACATAGCGTTTAACTGACGACGAAAAGCGATCATTAACGTCATACACGCAATGATTACGGTGAGCGGGATCCAGAGCGTTCCCCACTCAGCACGTGAAAAACTTCCCATAGTCCAAAATAAGATAGCTGTAATCGCTTGAGGATCGCTAAAATAAAGTAATAAACTGGTTAAAGCACTAAACAGAAATGACAGTGCGACCCCCGCCAATAACATCGCTTCAACTTGCCCTACATGGCGACGCCCAGCAATGCCAATCAACAAAAACATAGAGAGTAAGCTGCCCAAAAATGCAGCAATCGACATACTAAAGCCAAAACTCACACCGGTAAGCGATATAAAGCAAACCACACCAAATGAGGCACCTGAAGAAATACCAAATAAGTAAGGGTCTGCCAACGGGTTTCGCGTTACGGTTTGTAATATAAGCCCAGCAAGCGCGAGCCCAGCTCCAGCTAAAAACGCCAATATCATACGTGGCATGCGCAGTTGCAAAATAATACGCTGGATAAATTCATCACTGCCCTGGCTGATTAAACTATGCAGCACATCACTCATTGATGTACTCGCGGCACCAAAACTGAGTGCTAAAAAGCAACTAACAAGTGCAACGCATACACAGAGACTAAAGCGCACCCTATCAGTCATCTTGATGCTCCTGTCTGTTATAGCCGTAATAGTAGGTAATATGTGGCACGAACTCATCAAACGAGGTTGACTGAGGATGAGCAGACACTCTTGCACAAACACCAAAAACATCACTTAACAGCTGCTCTGTAAGCACCTCTTTTGGTGTGCCTTGCGTAATTAATTGACCTTCATCGATAACAAGTAACTCATCACATACGCTAGCAGCTAGATTTAAATCATGAAATGAAGCGAGCACAGTGACATCAAGTGACTTAGCAAGCTCCATAATTTGAATTTGATACTTAACGTCAAGATGGCTGGTTGGCTCATCCATAATCAATAACTTTGGTTGCTGAACAATTGAGCGGGCTATAAGTGCACGCTGTTTTTCTCCACCCGAGAGTGAATCAAAGCTTTGCTGTGTGTGATGACTTAAACCAACCTGCTCGATTGCTTGATAAATACGCTTTTTATCATCGGCATTAGTCGCACTAAACAGGGTTTTATGTGGGGTGAGACCTAAACTAACTACATCGAAAACAGATAAATTAAATTGCGAAGGAGACTCTTGTAAAACCACAGCAACATTTTTAGCGAATTCATCAGCACTGATTTGCCAAATATTATCGCCAGCTAAAAAGACTGCACCTTGTTGTGGTTTTAAATAGCGATATAAGCAACGCAATAAACTTGATTTACCGGCGCCATTAGGTCCCAGCAAACCAATAAATTGACCTGCATTTAACTGCAAATTGATTGATTTAAGAATTGTTTTATCAGCAATTCCCCAGCTTAAATCAGATACTGAAATTAAAGGGGTTGTGCCTTGGCTTTTTAATTGCAAATTACACTCTCTTGGCGAGTTTTATCAACGCACCAGAAAGCACTGACCTATATCAGTAGATAACGTGAGTTGACCCGCTCAATGATACTAATTAGTTTGAATATTAAATCGCTCAAATCGATAAACACTCTACTGTATTAGCATAATAAGACTAATTGTTGTTGCTAAGTATCTGGCTGACCATGTTCATCATGGATTACAGTTGCGGGAACAGCTGGAGAATCTCACCCCATTCCATAGCATATAGATATACCTAAACGACCTCATGATGCGAGTTTCTGTTGGAATTAAAGCAATATAGGCAAGAAATTGATTACACAGAATGGTTATTCCTTTCCTAAAATCAATAACGCGGAATTAATCGCTTTAAACCAACCCGCAGAACGTTGTTCAAAAACTTACTTTCTAAGTTGTTACTTATATACGTGCTGCAAAGTAACGCCTTGATATAAAGCCCCTGTAAAACGCCGAAATCTAAATTTTGAGGTAGTTCGGTATATTATGGCGGGCTAAGTAAATAATTCAATGAATATCACTCTAGATGGCTAAAAAACTATTTTAGGCCACGCTTGCCCTTGTTCATCTATATATACATCTAACGTTATTAACCCTGCATAAGGTAAATGAAAAACATTAAGGTGAGTATTCGTTTGTTTAGGCATATGACAAATAATAGCGAGGATTTGTTTAATTACACCGGCGTGGCTAATCACTAATGATTGCGTATGTTTGGACTCTGTAAGCGAAACTAAAAATGCCTGCCACCATGCTTCGACTCGCGCGTAAAAGTCAGCCATTAATTCACCATTTGGCACTTTAACCTGCCACGGATGTTGCCAAAAATCACCGACATGAGGTTTACCATTTTGTTGCCAAAGTTGTTGGTAATCTTGGCCATCCCAGTCACCAAAATTAAACTCTTTCAATGCATTGTTATATTGCACATTGATTGTATGCTGACGAGCTAAGAATTCTGCATGCGTTGAACAACGTTTTAGCGGAGAGCTATAAATAGCATCGAAGCGAGATAATTTTGCGCTTGCTAGACGCATCTGTTCATAGCCTACATCTGACAAAGCAACATCAACGTGCCCACAAAGAATGCCCGGAGTTGCAATTTCGCCATGACGTAGTAAGTAAACCCGTGAAGTAAATGCGTCCATAAATATCCTTAATCAGCCATACAAGACGGTAACGCGTTTCTAGCTCAGTGTCGAGTTAGGCTAAACGAATTAAGCGAACATCAAAATGCAGCACTGCATTTGCACCAATTTTACCACCATTCCCCTTTTTACCCCACGCAAGCGCAGGAGGGATCACAAATTCATAGCGAGATCCTATATTCATCAACAAAAGCCCCTCTCTTAGGCCTTCAATCGCTTCCGATAAAGCAAACACCTCCGGCATACCCGCTTTATAGCTATCGGCAATAACATGACCGTCAGCGAGCATAATTCGTTGATTAATAACAACAGTATCAAACTCTGTAAGCTTGTCACCTGCCGCATCCTCTACAACTTTATACATCAAACCCGATGGGCACACTTGTGTATCTGGATGAGCTGAAAATTTGCTGATAAATGCTTCACTATTCTTACGGTTTAAACCTGATGAGCCTTTCGATTTTGTTGTTTTCTTACGAGACACAAAACACCTTAATTGTATTACAAATATAAAGCGCTTTATCGCATAACAAAGATAGGGAAGCAAGGAGTTTAAAGTAGAGTAGCAAGCGCTAAAAACTCAACAATGTCTTATACCATTCCGCTTAAATATCTGATCTAATATAGGCTATATAAAATCACCGGTTAATAACATTGAACCAAAACATAGCTGAACAGCTTTTAGCGCTTTCGCGAAAAGAACCAAACGCACGAAAACGCATACGATTACTC
>NZ_JACDWU010000247.1:0-562 GCF_016464045.1 Pseudoalteromonas sp. bablab_jr011
CTAAATAGCTGTTCCAAATAGTAGATCACCCGAGGAAGGGAACTCAATGCGGTTTGCGCGATCAGATCAGTCGCCAAACATAACCAATCAACAACCGCATTGAGTATGAACAAAATAGCATTTTTATACGGCGCAGAAACCCGCCGCTTGAAGAAAATTGTACATAAAACCCGAGATAAAGACCTGTGCCGCCGGGCAAATGCGGTGTTATTGGTGCTAAAAGGTGAAACCAAGTCGCAAGTAGCCCGTGTTTTGCAAGCAGGCCGTTCATCAGTAAACCGGTGGGTAACCTGGTATGAAGCAGCAGGTATAGATGGCCTTAAAACCAAGGGTGCTGGGCGACCACCAAGTCAGCCCAAAGGCTTTATCTGCGGTGTTTTAAAACTGTTGGTGAACCATGTACCCAGGACACTGGGTTATCAGCGGTCGCGTTGGAGTAGTGAATTATTCGCACTGCTACTGCATAAGCTTTACCGTATCGTTATTCATAGCTCAACTCTCAGGCGGTGGTTGCCACAAGTCGGCATCGTCTGGCGTCGTGCGGCACCGACGCTGTATATCC
>NZ_JACDWU010000248.1:0-578 GCF_016464045.1 Pseudoalteromonas sp. bablab_jr011
CAAATAATGATGAGAATACTAAAGTAGATACCGATTAATTTTTCAATTAATTGGCATATTTTTACTTTTGAAAACTCTTGATAAATAACAATTGTCATTCATCAGAATTTTATTATCAGCTTTCCAAATTTTTAAAGAGCAAGAGAATTAACTTCTCAAAATTAAACACACTCTATTCTCAAGCAGTTTATTACCTGATAAGAATGTTTATTTTTAAGGAGTAAAAGTGGTGGAGCTAAGCAGGATCGAACTGCTGACCTCCTGCGTGCAAGGCAGGCGCTCTCCCAGCTGAGCTATAGCCCCACATATGCTGGTACTTACTGTTTCCACTTCATGGAAGTGGTGGGTCTGAGTAGATTTGAACTACCGACCTCACCCTTATCAGGGGTGCGCTCTAACCAACTGAGCTACAGACCCAAACAATAAGCATTGTTTCTCTAACTAACAATCATCTGTGTGGACACTACGAACAAATAAGTTCTAAATCGTATAAGGAGGTGATCCAGCCCCAGGTTCCCCTAGGGCTACCTTGTTACGACTTCACCCCAGTCATGAATCACTCCGTGGTGAACGTCCTC
>NZ_JACDWU010000249.1:0-2555 GCF_016464045.1 Pseudoalteromonas sp. bablab_jr011
CTAAAAAGGAGGACATATCATCAAAGTGTTGAATTAGAGACATAAAAAAAATCCGATACTATTTCTAATATCGGATTGTGAAGCTATGAAAAGATCAGTCAAGTGATCATAAAAATATGCTTAACTGATCTGCATTAAGCGACTTGCTCGGTTTTATTACTTTGATACTTTATGACTTAATTTTAGCTTTTAAAGATAGCGCCTCTTCTTGCACTTCTTCTGGGCCATTGGCAATCACATCTTCAATTGCCTCTAACGCAGAATCAAAATCATCTATTTCGATATACGCTCGCGCTAAATCAAGCTTGGCAGAGTAACCCCCACTTTCAGCATCAACATCTGTAGGGTTATCACCTGCAAGCAAGTCATTAAAATCGCTAAGACCCACATCCATATCAACATCGTCATATGGTTCAAAATCAAGCGCTTCATCATCACTCTGTTCAAGCAATGAATCTATATCAACAAACTCATCGTCTGTTTGCTTAGAGGCTTGTTCATCTGAGGGTTCAATATCAGTTGAAAAGTCACTTTCGTCTGCGGCTTCAACTTGCAGGTCTTCATTTAACAGTGCATTGAAATCAACGTCGAACTCACTGGCATCCGTTATGTCTGTTTCATCCGGTTCGGCTAGCTCATTAAGCAATGCATCAAAATCTGTTTGCGTCAGATCTGCCATAAAATCATCATCGATTTCATCATCTGAAAGCTCACCGATACCGTCACTATCCGCAAGCGTAGATTCAATATCAGCCAGTGTTTGCGCATTATCTGCAACACTTTCTAGTTCAGCCTCTTCTAACTCAAACTCTTGTAAATCATCAAGCTCTGGTAGCGGGTCATCTACTGTTACTTTATTTTCAAGTTCAGCAGAGTCACTTTCAGGCTCAAATGCATCAGCTTCAGTGAATTCATTATCGAGCAAAAGATCATCATCAAAGTCATCTTCAAGCTGGTCAAGTTCATTGCCACCTGCGAGTGAGTTAGCTAGATCTTGCTCTGCTTGGCTCGGCTTTATCGTATCTTCGTTTTTGAGCTCTGTGTCATTATCATCTAACTCAAAACCTGCTTCATCTAACTCAAGTTCTGGGTATTCCTCCAGTTCTTGGCTTGGTGTCACCGTATCTTGCGTTAAAGGTTCGTCTTCAATGTCTAAATCAAATTCATCGGTTAACTCGTCCTCGGCAAGCGGGTCGTCACCTAAATCAATTTCAACCTCTTCAAAGTCCTGCTCAGGTTCATCAATAGACCAATCTGGTGGGGCAACATAGTCTTCGTCTTCACCGATTTCGTTGAGCAGTTCATCAACACTTTTTAATGCCGGATCATCATATTCATCTAAGCGGTCATCTTCGTCTAACAGCTCATCACTGTCTTCATTAAATTCCTGATGCAGAGCTTCATCAATGTCTACTTCTTCTGTGCTATCAACTAATTCAGATGCCACTGATTCTACATTCATGTCATCAATTGCTTGATCAGCATCAGCAAGATCAGCTAATGAGTCTTGTAGATTTTCGTTATGCTGCGCGTTGTTGTCTTCTTCGTTCGATAGGTCAGAGATTTGCGCTTCTGTCTCTTGCTTAAGCTCATTTGCTTCTTGAATGAGTTCATCAATATCATCGAGATCATCGTCTTCAGTAATCAGCGAATCATCTAACTCATCTTCATCATTAAGTGTATCGACGCCTGTCTCTTCATCGGCTTCATCTTGATCGGTTTCGACTTCATCAAGTAATGAATCAATGTCGTCAATATCAAGCGCGTCATCAAGCTCATTTTCATCAACCTGTTCATCGAACTCAGGTTCTTCATCGACTAATGGCTCTTCACTCTGCGCGTCTTCAATTGCAGCTTCATCCGTTGCAACCTCATCAAGTAGTGAGTCAATGTCGTCAACATCAAGTGCATCGTCTAGCACGTCTTCGTCAACAGACTCGTTTTCATCAACCAACGCATCTTCATCAACTAGATCGTCAACTTGAGGTTGGTCGTCAGCTTGAGGCTGGTCATCCTCTTCTGGCTCTTCACTGAGTGTTTGTTCAGTCGTAGCTTCATCAGTTGAGGCTTCATCCAATGCAACGTCATCAAGGAGTGAGTCAATGTCATCAACATCTAGCGCATCGTCTAGTTCATCTTCGTCAACTAGCGCGTTTTCATCAACCAACGCATCTTCATCAACTAGCTCGTCAGTTTGAGGCTGGTCATCAACTTCAGGCTCTTCACTGAGTGCTTGTTCAGTCATGACTTCATCTGTTGCAGCTTCATCCATTGCAACGTCATCAAGGAGTGAGTCAATGTCGTCAACAGCGAGTGCATCGTCTAGTTCATCTTCGTCAACTAGCTCGTTTTCATCGACCTGTTCGTCAGTTTGAGGTTGGTCATCCTCTTCAGGCTCTTCACTGAGAGTTTGTTCTGTTGCGGCTTCATCCATTGCAACGTCATCAAGGAGTGAGTCAATGTCATCAACATCGAGTGCATCGTCTAGTTCATCTTCGTCAACTAGCTCGTTTTCATCGACCTGTTCGTCAGTTTGAGGCTGGTCATCAACTTCA
>NZ_JACDWU010000250.1:0-53527 GCF_016464045.1 Pseudoalteromonas sp. bablab_jr011
AGTGTTTTCGGGCTATGACGAAATTGTTGATGAAGTTTCAAAAGCATGGAATCACTTTATTTCAATACCGGAGCGAGTGATGAAGATATGTAATCGGGAATGGATAAAGTTGATTTAATCTTTATGCGGAATGGTATTAGCCTGTCACGTCGGCTAATTTCATATAAGTTCACACCTTCACTGACTCGTGACGACTGATCAATTGGCAATGCGATTACCGGTGTACTTACCCCAAAGCCAACATCGAGCAAATAGTGTTTACCCTCGAGTGTCAATTTTGTTAATCGGTGCGAGCGAGGGTTTTCTTCACGGCCGTTAAGCATCACCCGCGCTATGAGTATTTCAACATCAAAACCGAGTGCGACCAACGCAAGAAAGAAGATCTTGTTATGTTCAAAGCAATAACCTCCTTCTTGTAAATTAATTAAACGTGAAAACACTTTATCGTCATCAAGGCTCAGTGATTTAGCCTGTAATGCATTGACACTGCTGAAACTATAGCGAGCTAAATGCGCCGCTTGTAAACGCTCAATCAATGCAAGATTTCTGTCTTCATTAATGTAATCAATAGCCAAAGAATTTAGATAATGTTTAATGTAGTTTTGCATGGCATGTCCTTATAAGTAATGATGACAGCCATGCTAAAACCTCAAGTTTAGTTGAGGTAAAGATTTTTTAGTCCATATAGACTATTTGCAACGAGCAATTTAACCAACTAGGCTGATTAACCCTAATAGTATATCGATAGGTATCTGTTGGCTTTTCACCAAAAGGTGTACTTACATAGGGTGTTGAATGGCTGTAGGTCTGTGAATAGTTTTTATAATAAATAACCAGATAACCGTACAAATAATCCCACTTAAGTGATACAGGGGTCCCGCCAGGTAGCACAAACTCGGCGTGCTTCTCGGTAAATGTCACCATCAGTCCATTAAACTTATCCTCATCGCAGTGTGTTGTGAAAACACGATTAGGCAGAGAAATTTCATCCTCCTCACTCGGTGCTTTTAAGTAAAAGCCAATATTGCCATGATTGTAAAAGTGATTTGCGGCGGTGGTGTATTTGATCTCAGGCTGATAACCCAGTCGCTGCATGATGCCAGCTAAGATCTCAGTCTGTTCAGTCAAAATTTTATCTTCGGATAACATCAAAGTCGCGTCGCCAAACTCTCGCGGCACACTCAGTTGCGTGTATTTATAAGGTAAACGCTGAGCACTTAAGGCTAAATCGAGCTGAGCTTGCTGCTGTGCGTCTAAGTTTTCTGTATAAACATAAACAGTTGGCTGTTGGCAACCAACTAACAATAGCAGCACACACCAAATATACATCCTGTTCATACTATTCCCTCCAATAGATTACAAATGTAGTCTATTAGAGAAAAGCTGATTAATCAACTAATTTAAATGGTGACTTAGCCATTTATCAACACTGCGTCGAGTGTAAAGAATATCTTTAAATAAGCGGTGAACCTGATACTCAAGTAACTCTTCTTTACTCTTCTCTCCATAGGCAAGCTGGCTGTGGTTATCATTAAAACGCGAAATTAATGCAAAGCCTTGTTCTGATTTATCAGGCTGCGCTTTCATTGTTTGGGTTAATAATGCACGCACATCATCTGCTGCAAGTAACGATGTATCGTCTAACCCCATTAGTTCTTTTTTCAGTACTGACCTAACGCCCATGACGACTTCTCCTGAACGAATAATAAATAAAACGACGTTGCATTTAGCAAGTAGCGCACCATATCGAGACGCGCGCAGTGTACTTATGAAATACTGCAGTTTTCTTACGACTCTGCAAAATACGTCATTATTTTTTGTGCTCATTTTTTAAGTATGTGAAGCGCTTAAAAATTTAACCTTGGTTCAATCCAGTGCTAGGCTTTATAATGGCTGCGATTAAATTATGAGAGACCAACATGAACGAAGATTTCATCGAAATTGAGCTTGAAGAAGAGCCAATAGAGTTATGTAACTTACTTAAAGTGCTCGATTTAGTTGAGACAGGTGGCCAAGCAAAGACCTTAATCGGTGAAGGTTATGTTGGAGTTAACTATGAAATTTGTACAATAAAACGGAAAAAATTATACAGTGGCGACGTACTTTCGTTTGATGGTGAGCAATTTCAATTAACCTTAAGTGAAGATGCAATACCGAACCCTCGCCCAGAAAAACAACCTGAGCAACAACGACAGAACGCCCCGCAAGAGAGCAGCGCATCAACAGCCAAAAAACGTAAGCGCACTAAAAAGCCTAAAGTAGACGAAAAAACAGGTCGTCGCCCTATTTCTTTTGGTTAGCCTTGCTTAGTTAATATTTATCCCCTTTAATTGTGCTTGATAATAACAATGTAAAGGTGATTTATGACTTCTCCCGCTTGGCTCAAACCACTTGCATGGGCCGCATTAGTTTGGAATCTACTCGGGGTAATTGCACTTATTATGCAGCTACTCATTACCCCAGAGATGATTGACCAATTACCACTCGATCAACAAGCCGCATACCGTGATATCCCGCTGTGGTCAACGCTTGCCTTTGCGATAGCGGTGTTTTCAGCCTGCTTAGCAAGCATTTTATTGCTTGCTAAAAAAGCCCTCGCGAGAGAGTTGTTTCTTATTTCGTTTGTCGCTGTGTTAGTCCAGCAGTATTACAACTTTATCGTAATCGATAGCCTCGCCCTCTTTGGTTTTAGTGCTTTGGCAATGCCATTTTGCGTGATTGTAATTGGCTTATTATTGTTGCTTGTTAGCCATCACACAAAACAGCAGCATTGGCTAACTTAACGTCAGTCTATGTTATGAGCTGCTGTCTAATTACTGCTCTTTTATTGCTCTCTCCCCTTGAAATAAATTGCATCGGCATCAACTATAATTAGATAGCATATTTTTTCATCAGCACGGTGAATTTTAATAGCTGGTATTAAGTTTGCAGATATCTCGTAAAGGAAACATAAAAAGCGAGCATTGCTTGCGTAAACCACAGGGGCAAATAATGAATAACAGTTTTGATACCCAAAAACAGCTTACGATCAATGGTGAGCAATATCATATCCACTCTTTACAAGGTCTTGGTGACAAAGCCAAACGCCTGCCTTTTTCATTAAAAATATTGTTAGAAAATCTATTACGCAACGAAGATGGCGTAAACATTAAAAAGCAAGATATAGACGCACTTCTAAACTGGGATCCACAAGCAAAACCCTCCGCCGAAGTTGCCTTTACGCCTGCGCGCGTGGTGATGCAAGACTTTACAGGTGTCCCTGCGATTGTTGATTTAGCCGCAATGCGCGACGCCATGGAAAAACTTGGCGGAGACCCCGCTAAAATTAATCCACTGTCACCTGCGGAACTCGTAATAGACCACTCTGTACAAGTTGATGGTTATGGCGAAGATGGCTCGTTCGACTTAAACGCCAAGCTCGAATATGAACGAAATAAAGAACGTTACGAATTTTTACGTTGGGGACAAACAGCCTTTGATAACCTTAAAGTGGTGCCACCCGCAACCGGTATCGTACACCAAGTTAATTTAGAGTATTTGGCCCGTGTGGTGTTTAACGATCAAAAAAATGGTCAATCCCTCGCTTATCCAGATACCCTAGTCGGCACAGATTCACATACCACAATGATTAACGGCTTAGGCGTACTTGGTTGGGGTGTCGGTGGCATAGAAGCCGAAGCGGCCATGCTTGGTCAGCCCATTAGCTTGCTAATTCCACAAGTGGTTGGTTTTAAGCTCAATGGTCGCTTGCCCGAAGGCACAACCGCCACAGATTTAGTGCTCACAGTAACCGAAATACTGCGAAAACATGGTGTCGTGGGTAAATTTGTTGAGTTTTATGGGGATGGCCTTGCTGACTTACCACTTGCAGACCGCGCTACCATCGCAAACATGGCACCTGAGTATGGTGCAACATGCGGTATTTTCCCGATTGATGATGAAACGATTAATTACCTGCGTTTAACAAATCGCGATGAAAAACAGCTGAAGCTAATCGAAGACTACGCCAAACACCAAGGACTGTGGCGAAACCCAGGCGACGAAGCACATTACACCGACACATTAGAGCTGTCTTTAGATGATGTAGTGCCTAGCCTTGCTGGTCCCAAACGTCCGCAAGACCGTATTGCCCTTGATAAAGCAGGCGAGGTGATTGGGGAGCACTTAAAAGCTTTCCAAAATGAGCGCATGCAACAGCGTGATAAAAGTGATACTCAAGAAGCACGTATCGAAGATGAAGGTCCGACAACAAATCCGGATGATCCTGTTAACGAAGCGCAATATATGGGCGCAGCCAAAGTTAACTTTAAAGGTGAAGAGTTTGAGTTAAAAGACGGTGCGTGTGTCATTGCAGCAATAACAAGCTGTACAAACACGTCAAATCCGAGCGTTATTCTGGCGGCGGGTTTAGTTGCTAAAAAAGCCAAACAGCTAGGGTTGAAAGTAAAACCGTGGGTTAAAACATCACTCGCGCCAGGCTCTCAAGTGGTCACTGATTACTTGAAAAAAGCGAATTTAATGGATGATTTAGACGCGCTTGGGTTTAACCTTGTGGGTTATGGCTGTACCACGTGCATTGGTAATTCAGGCCCGCTCGCTGATGAAATAAGTGAAGCAATTCAGAAGCACAAACTTGTTGTAAGCTCTATTTTATCGGGCAATCGAAACTTTGAAGGCCGTATCCATCAAGATGTTAAAATGAACTTTTTAGCATCGCCTCCGCTTGTTGTGGCCTACGCTATCGCGGGACGCACCGACATTGATGTATACAATGAACCCTTGGCACAAGACCCCAATGGTAACGACATTTATCTAAAGAACATTTGGCCAAGTGTGAGTGAGGTGAGTGAGTTAGTGCGTGATACCGTCACCAAAGAGATGTTTGCATCGAGCTACGGTAATGTTTATCAAGGTGATGATCGCTGGCAAAAAATCCAAATCCCTGAAGGTAAGCTTTATGATTGGGATGACGCATCAACCTACATTAAAAAAGCGCCATTTTTTGATGGCATGGAAATAGAACCGCCCGGTATCCCCACGATCAGTGGAGCACGTTGTTTAGCAAAACTTGGAGACTCAGTCACCACCGACCATATATCACCTGCGGGGGCGATTAAAGCCGATGCTCCTGCTGGCTTGTACTTACAAGAACATGGTGTAGAAAAAGCACAATTTAACTCGTATGGCTCTCGTCGAGGCAATCATGAAGTCATGATGCGCGGCACCTTCGCCAATGTACGATTAAGAAACTTACTTGCTGCTGGCACTGAAGGGGGTGTCACACGCATACAACCAACAGATGAACTTGCCAGCATTTTTGATGCGGCCATGCAGTATCAACAAGACGGTACCCCATTGATTATTTTGGCTGGTGCAGAGTATGGGACCGGTTCATCACGTGACTGGGCTGCAAAAGGCTCTTTATTACTGGGTGTAAAAGCAGTCATAGCGCAAAGCTATGAGCGTATTCACCGCTCTAACCTGATTGGTATGGGTGTATTACCGCTTCAATTTAAAGAGGGTGAAAGTTATGAATCGCTTGGTTTGACTGGTCAAGAATCCTTTGATTTTGAAGGCTTATACGACAAAACCAATGAAGTCAGCGTAATTGCAACTAACAGCGAAGGTAAGCAAGTTAGCTTTAGTGTTGATGTGCGAATTGATACACCCAAAGAGTGGGATTACTACAAACACGGCGGCATTTTACAGTATGTACTTCGTAATATGCTGGCTGAGCAATAATCACTTTTAAGTTAACTAAGGGGCTGAAATTTCAGCCCCTTTTTTTTTAAAAACACCAATAAATTGCAGTTTAGACCAGTACACTTAGTTACAAAAAATGAAAAAAACATAAAAATCAGCATGTTAAACTTGGATCATAATTTGCAAATGCTAACCAGATAAAAATCACAATAATTTTGGAATCCATATGACTATTGCATCATTCAAACGCGCGATGTGCGCAACTGCCATCTCATCGAGCTTATTATTAGCCGGCTGTGTTATTCATGTATCTGCGGATCAGTTTGCTGAACAAAAACAACAAGACTTACGCGTTTCGGCTGCAAATGTAAGCCAGTTAAAAATCGATGCCGAAGCCGGCTCACTGATCATCAAAGGCGACAGCAATGCCACAGCTATCACAGTGAATGCCAATATCTATGCGGCTAAAGGCGATGAAACCTATACGCTAACACTTGAAAAACACGGCGACACAGCAGAGCTTATCAGTAAACTCAATAATGGTAGCGTGTCGTTTTACAGTGGCTCATCACCTCATATCGATTTAATCGTATCTGTGCCAGCACAGCTTAAACTTGATATTGATGATGATTCAGGTGATATCGTCATACGTGCTATGCAAAGCGATATCAGTATTGATGATGACTCAGGATCCATTGTGATTGAAGGAGGTCGCAATATTCGTCTTGATGATGACTCTGGCGACATTCACATTAGTAATGTAAGCGGCAATATCAACATAGAAGACGATTCTGGCTCAATTATAATAGACCAAGGTCAAGGCCGTATTGATATTGAAGATGACTCTGGAGATATTCGCATCGAGAATAGCCAAGGCCCAGCACGTATCATTGATGAATCAGGTAGTATTAGCGTTAAAACATTAGGTGGTGCGCTCACTATCGAAGACGGCTCTGGTGATATAGATGTAAGACACATAAAAGGGCTCGTTACCATCACCGATGGCTCTGGCAGTATTTATGTCAATGATACCCTTGGACTCACTATCATTGAGGCTGGTTCTGGCGACTTAAGTATTGACAATATTAACGGCCCAGTAAAGCTCAATAAGTAACCAATCATTACTTGATTTAAAACAAACCGTCTAAGTCAGATAGCACCTACACTTTAATTACGACTTTAAATGTTGGTGCTTAAAATGACCGAAAAAAATATTATAAGAACCCTTAAGGTGTTTATTATATTAGGTATTTGCTTAATTATTTTAGGCCACTCGCTGTTAGCAAGTAACTATTTAGATGAAAGCCTAGGTGTTCACGGCATTATGATCAGTGCGGCTTGTATCGCGGTAGGCGTATTATTTTCATTACCGACAAAGATTTATTTAACCATTCTTTTAATGAAGCTTGAAAGCGAATTAACCACAAAAAACACGCACGTTTAGTGTTCTAATTGCTTATTACGTTGCTCAATTTGCTGCTTTATTTGCTCAGTATCTTGTATGAGTTGTTGTATTTTTTTAGGGTCGTATAAATTCGAATCTGCAGCTGATTTAACCTGTGTATCAGTTAACTTGCTTTCGGGGTCTGCTTGAAAGCTCTCTGCGGGTAGCACCGTAATTTCTCGCGAGTCTAACGTCACCAACGTACTCGCATATTGTGGGTGAGGTGTATCTGCAAAATGCCACTGTCCTTGTTCATCTTGCCATTTATAAACCACAACAGCTGCATGACCATTATCAGGCTCGCTAAATTGCTTTAAAAGCTGCTCGGCTTTAACACCCCACGACTCAACATTTTGTGACGCGCTTTCAGTGACATCATGACTTACTTGTTGTGAATAACGTTGCAACATGCTGAGCGATAAGTAAGGCTGACCATCGGGCTTTTTTATATAAAATAGCAGCACAATACTGGTCAGTAATAGCATTACTGCAAGATAGCAAAATCGCTTCATGATCCAATTTATCCGTTATTGGTAGTTATTCATTATCTTAGCAAACTCTCCTGATGATTTGAGATTTTTCAGAAAGTCATTAAATTGTTTGCTGGTCTCTTTACCACGTTCATCAAACGCAAACTGTAACTGTAATGGCGCTTTGCCTACAGAGTAATCACTCACAGTAAACTTTTTGAAATCATTATTGCGAGCAACATACCACGTTAAGGCATCCCGAGAAATCACTGCGACGCGTTGGTTATGCTCCCAATCCATTAAGGCAAGTAGCATTTCAAATTCTGAGTAAAAATTCTCTCTGTGCATATCACCCGATTGAAATAAGTGTTCGAACTCGGGATAGGTGTAGCCATAACGCGCCATAAGCACATACCCGGCAAGCTGTTCAATCATAGGAATATGGCAGCCACTTGGCATGACCAATACATCTTCTACCATCGCGAGCGCATCACTCCAATAGTATTGATTCTGTCCAACATACCACTCTACAGACTCGATTCGACCATCAAGTAACCCTTCATCAAGCATTTTTTGTGAACGTTTCTCTGGCACATAAAAGTAATCAATACTCACTCCATATTGTTTTGCAAAACGGTTCAGTAAATCGCTCACAATGCCCTCTTCTTTACCGGCCATAAAATGATAAGGAGGATAATCGCTATCAGGCAATCCTATACGAAGCGTATCGGCTAAACACAATGGACTAAACAACAAGAATAATATAACTAAACGGCTCATGATTTTCTCTCACTCGATTGAGCCATGGACTATACATTTTTGGTATAAAAAAAGCGCAACCGATGTCGCGCTTTATGAATTTTCTGATAGGAAATTAGGACTAAATACCGTCACCATCAATGTGTAAACCACACTCACGGTTTAACCCAAAGAAACGAGTCTCTTCTTCAGTCATACCGGGTTCGAGTTTACGTGTTGTATGCACATCACCCATTGACACATAGCCTTGCTCCCAAAGCGGATGGTACGGCAAATCATGTTTCGTTAGGTACTGATAGATATCGCGATTATTCCACTCTATCAGTGGATATACTTTCACTGTACCACGGCTAATTTCAACTATTTGTTTATCAGCACGCGACGATGATTGGTCTCGACGAAGGCCACTGAACCATGTACCCGCATTAAGCTCATTCAATGCGCGGGTCATTGGCTCAACTTTATTAAGCTGATTGTACTGCTTAATACCCGCCTCTCCTTGCTCCCAAAGCTTACCAAACTTCGCTTCCTGCCACGCAGGGCTGAGCTCAGACTTGTACACTTTAAGATTCAGCGATAACCGTTCTGTCATGTGTTCAATAAACTGATATGTCTCTGGGAACAAATAACCAGTATCAGTCAGTACCACAGGAATATCTGGCTGCTGCGATGTCACTAAGTGCAACATCACAGCGGCTTGTATACCAAAGCTAGACGATAAAAAGTGCGTGCTTGGTAAGTTTTCAAGTGCCCACGCAACACGCTCCTCAGCGCTTTTTTCAGCAAGAAGACCGTTAATATCAGCCAGCATGGCTGTTTGGTCTTCTTTGCTCATCGTTAAGATGTTTTTAAATTCACTCATGGTTAATTCCAAACCTTAAAGCGGTATCGCTTTTAAAATTATGCGTGAAAATCGGTTACTGAAACTTTGACTTCAGCAACAATGCCTTTGCGAATAACAAAATCACCAAAACATTCACCGTCATTACGCTCACTCGCCCATTGGCCTATGAGCTTATCGAATGCATCTAGGTAGACATCTTCGCCAACATTTTCTAAATACAATTTAGGAATACGCGTGCCTTCACGGTTACCACCTAAGTACACGTTGTATTTACCCGGGCCTTTACCAACAAGCCCTGCTTCTGCCAACATCGCGCGGCCACAGCCATTCGGGCAACCCACAACACGCATAATAATGTTGTCATCACCCATACCGTGTTTCGCTAAGAGCGCTTCTGTTTTCTCAATTAAGCTTGGTAAGTAACGCTCGGCTTCTGCCATCGCTAATGGACACGTTGGTAGGGCCACACACGCCATTGAGTTTTTACGTTGCTCAGTATGGCTGTCATCAATTAAACCATGATTACGAGCAATCTCTTCGATAACGGCTTTTTGATCAGCGGGAACGCCAGCAATGATCAGGTTTTGGTTTGCCGTCATACGGAAATCACCTTGGTGAATTTCAGCAATTTTACGGCATCCCGTTTTGAGTGGTTTATCTGGGTAATCTAAAATACGGCCACTTTGAATAAACAGCGTTAAATGGTGCTTACCATCAATGCCTTCTACCCAGCCAATACGGTCACCACGGTGAGTGAACTCATACGGGCGGCTGTCTTCGAATTTAACACCAGCACGCTTTTCAACTTCCGCTTTAAATACATCCGAACCAACACGGTCTAATGTGTATTTGGTTTTTGCATTTTTACGGTTTGAACGGTTACCCCAATCACGTTGAACAGACACCACGTGCTCAGCAATTTTCAATGTGTGTTCAAGTGGAATAAAACCAAAGTCATCAGCTTTACGTGGATACGTAGCTGTATCACCGTGAGTCATCGCAAGACCACCCCCCACTAACACGTTAAAGCCAACTAATTTGCCGTTTTCTGCAATTGCCACAAAGTTTAAATCATTGGCGTGTACATCCACTTCGTTATTCGGTGGAATCGTTACCGTCGTTTTAAACTTACGTGGTAAGTACGTTGAGCCTAAAATGGGCTCTTCGGTGGTTTCGCTCTTTTCGCCATCTAACCAAATCTCAGCATAAGCCTTGGTTTTTGGTAATAAATGCTCAGAAATCTTTGCGGCCCACTCGTACGCTTCTTGGTGAAGCTCTGACTCAACTGGGTTCGTCGTACACAGTACGTTTCGGTTCACATCGCCCGCGGTCGCAATTGAGTCAATGCCCACGCTATTAAGCATTTGGTGCATGCCTTTAATATTGGGCTTAAGTACACCATGAAACTGAAACGTTTGGCGTGTTGTTAAACGAATACTGCCGTAGCTGGTTTTCTCGTCGGCGAATTTATCAATCGCTAACCATTGTTCAGGCTTGATGATACCGCCAGGCATACGCGCACGTAACATAACATTGTGTAACGGCTCTAGCTTTTGTTTAGCACGTTCAGCGCGAATATCGCGGTCATCTTGCTGGTACATGCCGTGGAAACGGATCAACTGGAAGTTATCAGCGGTAAAACCACCGGTGATTTCATCTTTTAAATCTTGTGCAATGGTGCCACGTAAAAAGTTACTTTCTCTTTTCAAACGCTCGTTATCAGAAAGCTTTACGTTTTTGTCTTGTTCGCTCATGGTATTTCCTAAATTTGTTACGGTGACGGCTGTTAGCTTTTAAACGTGTTTAATACACGTCTTTCTGATAGCGATTGGCGCTACGTAAATCTTTTAAGTATTGCTCAGCTTGCTCATCATCTTTGCCGCTGTTTTCTTTGATGATGTCAACCAGTGCGTGGTGCACATCTTTCGCCATACGATTAGCATCACCACAAATATAGATGTGTGCTCCGGCTTCTAACCACGCAAACACCTCTTTGCTGTTTTTACGTAGTTTGTCTTGAACATAAACTTTTTCCGCTTGGTCACGGCTAAATGCCACATCCACTTTAGTGAGTAAGCCTGACTTTAAGTAGCCTTGAATTTCTACTTGATACAAGAAGTCTTGCGTAAAGTGTGGGTTACCAAAGAATAGCCAGTTTTTACCACTTGCTTCACGGGCGTCTCGTTCTTGTAAAAACGCACGGAATGGCGCAATACCGGTACCCGGACCCACCATAATAATGGGCGTTTCGTCGCTTACTGGTAAGCGGAAGTTGTCGTTATGCTCACTGAATACTTTTACCTTACAGCCTTCTTCAGCTCGACGCGCTAAATAACCAGAACAGCCCCCTAAGTGCTCGCTGCCAAATGCGTCAAACTCAACCAGACCAACCGTTAAGTGCACTTCTTCTTCAACTTCGGCTTGGCTCGATGCAATCGAATATAAACGCGCTTGTAGTTTGCGTAAGCAATCTACTAACGTTTGTGCGTCAAGCTTTGCTGGGTTTTGACGAATAATATCGAAGATTTGGCGAGGCTCAATGTACTCACGCATAGCCGCTTTATCTTCAACAAGCTTTAATAATTCAGGGTTACCCGTTGCTGTTGCGTATTTTTCAACAAAGCCAGGGTAAGACTGCGTTAATTCTAACTTTTCAATCAGTGCATCACGTACGCTTAGCGTTTCGTCGCCTAGTTTAACCGTGCTCGATGCATCGATTTGTGTAAGCGCAAGTACTTCATCAACAAGCGCTTCGTCATTTAAGAAGTACACACCCAACGAATCACCCGGTGTATAGGTAATATCAGAACCTTCTAGAGAAATCTCAACATGACGTACATCTTTCGTTGAATCACGGCCTGTGATCTTTTGTACCACACTAAGCTCAGCGGCAAACGGGTTTTGTTTGGTGTATTGACTTGCTGCTGGTGCTGCTGCACCAAATGGCATTGCCACCACTTGACCACCGCTTGTTTGTTGCTGTGCTTTTAGGTCGGGTTCAAATGCATCAAGCGCACCGTCTATCCATTTTGCAGCTTCGTCATCGTAATCAACGTCTAAGTCTGCGCGTTGGAAAATAGTTTCTGCACCTAGTTTATTGAAGCGCTCTTCAAAATCTTTTGCTGTTTGGCAGAAGAATTCGTAGCTTGAATCACCTAAACCAATTACTGCTACCTTTACACCATCTAATTTAGGTGCTTTTTTGGTGGTTAAGAATTCATGTAAGCTTTCTGCATCTTCAGGTGGCTCACCTTCACCGTATGTTGATACCACAACAGTGATAAATTTTTCTTTTTTCAGGGCTGTAGGCTTGTAGTCTGCCATATTGACTAGTTTTACTGCTAATCCACGTGATTCAGCTTGCTCTTTTAATTTGCTTGCAACACCTTTGGCGTTGCCTGTTTGTGAGCCGTATAAAATAGTGAGTGGTGCAGCATCGCCTGCAGCAGGTGCCGCAGCAACGCCCCCTGTTAATGCACCCGCATTAGCACTTGCAGCTAAGTAACCACTTACCCACGCTTGCTGAATTGGATTAAGTTCAGCCACTAAGCCTTGCAGCTTTTGTACTTGCTCTTGCGATAGCGGGCTCGCCGCTGCATTTAGTTGACTCAACAACATGAATTTATTCCTCGTAACCCTGAAAGTTAACTGCGAAACCCCTTGCTACTGGCATTTCACTAACAATTTTTTCGACTTTAAAAGAGCTCAAACGATGCTTTTTAAAAGTTTATCTGAGCGTGAAGAATAACGAGGTCTCGCGCGATTAAAAAAGAATAGAATCTGCTTTGATATTCCATTTAGTTATTAATTTTCATATTTACTATAAAAAACAGATTAAATGCTTACTTAGTCGAATAAATATTTTACCAATTAACATTATTGCAACATACCGTGTTTAGCCTATACTCGCTGTGTTCATTTTAAGAACAGACAATATAACAATGAAAAGGAAACAATAATGTCACACGGGACATGTAATAAAATAATGCTAGCCAGCAGTTTGCTGTGTTTAGCAAGTTCAGCAATGGCGAATATCAACAATGCTGATTTCGAAACTTGGTCAGCAGGTGCCCCCTCAGGTTGGAGCACAATTGACAGTGGTATAAATCTCAGCAGCAACAGTAATGTGGTTTACTCGGGTAACTACTCAGCTCGCGTTACAGTGAATACAGGTATGCAAAGTAATACTGATTTATTACAAATGGTTGATGTCGTTGCGGGTGAAAGCTATGAGTTTTCGGCGTGGGTTTATCATACCGAAGGGGGGGTGAAGGCACGCCTTGTCGTTGATGGCTACCAAGGTTATTCAAACTCAGCATTAACAAATCAATGGCAACAGATCAGCTATCAATATACCGCATCAGTAACAACCTCTATCGATGTAGGATTACGTTTTTACGACGTAACGGGCTTTGATGGCAGCGAAGTTGTTTATGTCGATAACTTTGCGCCAAACACTGGCACACCGCCTCCACCTGCGGGGGGCTGTACAGATAACCAAGTCGCTCTTACCCTCACCACCGACAACTATGGTGAAGAGACTAGTTGGCAAATTACCAATGCTCAAGGCAGCACAGTAGCATCAGGCGGCAGCTACGCTGCTAATACGAACTATAACGAGCAAGCCTGTTTAGTTGATGGTGACTACACATTCACTATTTTTGATAGTTACGGTGATGGCATGTGCTGTTCATTCGGTAATGGCAGCTACAGTCTTTCTTTAGGTCAAACTGTGCTTGCCAGTGGCGCAAGCTTCCAAAGCTCAGAGGCTACACCGTTTAGTTTAGGTGATAACACTGGCGGCGGGAATGGCGGCGGTACCACACCAACAGAACCGACAGGTTATTATGTAACGACTCAAGGTCTTATAGGCTATGCTTTAAAAACGGAACTGTACAACATAATTAAGGATCATAACTCACAAGGTTATTCGGCTATTTGGGGATTTTACGACCTCGCATCGCGTGATAAATACTTTGAGAATGATAACTCAATTTTAGACCGTTATTCAGAGAATCCAGCAGGCCAAGACAGCTATAACTATGTTGCTGTTAGCGACCAGTGCGGTACCTACAACAGTGAAGCTGATTGCTATAACCGCGAGCATTCGTTCCCAAAAAGCTGGTTTGGTGGCACTGTTGAGCCCATGAATTCAGATGTACATCATATCTTTGCCACTGATGGCTATGTAAATTCAAAACGCAGTAACTACCCTTTCGGCGAAGTCGCCAGTGCAAGCTACACCTCTAGTAATGGAAGCAAATTAGGCAGTGCCGCTAGCTCATTAAATTACTCAGGTACGGTATTCGAACCGATTGATGAGTTTAAAGGTGATTTTGCACGGGCTTATTTTTACATGGCAACACGCTATGAAAATGTGATTGCTAACTGGCAAAACAACACAACGTATAGCAATGCTGTGCTTAATGGCTCATCAAGTCAGGTGTTCGAGAACTGGGTCATTGCGATGCTATTAAAATGGCATAACGACGACCCTGTTAGTCAGCTTGAACTTGATAGAAACCAAGCCGCATTTGAATTCCAAGGAAATCGTAACCCATTTGTTGATCACCCTGAATTTGCAGAAATGATTTGGTAACTTCGTTAAGGCAAGACACTTAACGTCAGTTAAGTGTCTTTTTTAATCAAGTAAAACCACTTTATTTGCCGCAATTAACCCGTCTACATAGCCCTTTTCTAAATGCCACGGATGACGCTTCCATCCTCGAAAAGCGAATCCAGCAATATGTATTTTTTCAAACTGCGATAAATAGAAAGCGATAGCTAGAGTGCCAGAGCTTGGGCAATAAGGTCGATGTATTACAGGTCCTAAAGTAAGCAAGTGAGCGAGTAATGATTGTCGAAACTGAGCGCTTAAACGTTCACATTTACAGTGCAGACCATACATCTTAAATAACTGATTAGCGTAGTCTATCTTGCCTTTTCGATGAATTAATTTAAAAAAGCAGTGCAACAACGGATGAGGGTTAGGATCGGTGATCATAACCTGTGAAAGCCCTTCGAGTGGTATTGTAAGCGGTCTCTGTAGTAAGCCATGCGCCTGATAGCCTCGCCCAACTAGCCATAGATCGGTACAACGCTTACCTAAATGGGCTGGCATGTCTGCACAACGATTAAACCTAACCACGCGTGGGCAGCGATTAACGCTCGCTGCGATATGCGCACCCACAGGGCCATTACCTAAAATAATAATGTTTGGTTGTTGCATGACCCAAGGCACTCCATGTTATTCCTTAAAACAGTGTTATTTCACGCCAGCAACATGACCAGTTAATGACAGCTCACGCTAAATGTAATGTATATGCTAAACGTGTGTGTTCAATAAACAGTACATCATGTCGTTGCCGCTCAACACGGATACGGTAACCAAGATGATGTAACACCTGTTTTAATAAAGCTTGATGCTGCTGCGGTGTTGAATAATGAGAAATATCGAGTGCAACTAACAATGCCTCAGCGTAATGAGATGCTTATAAAAGAGACCGAAAAATACGGTTCTGTACGTCGATGATTTGTGTGACTGAGGTGTTGTAGCAATTAATTTGCAGACTTAACAGGTAGTTTTCGAGTGCATTCATAGCAACGTCCTTCTAAAAAACGCCACTTTAAAAGCTCAACTTTAGTTGAGGTAAAGAACTTTATTTATTTTTTGCTCCACTTATTCATAATCTCCTTGAACAACGCCGCTTCTTTATCTTCACAGGATCTGGGTGAACCACTCGGTACGCCTGATTTACCGAACACTGAATTAAAGTCAATGCCATAACACTGTCCATTCAGCATCTCGATGCGTCGACTACCATCACCATTTTCCCATAATACCGTGGCTTCGCTTGAAATTGAGTACTCTTTAGGGCTCGTTATTCGTACTCCACTCGCATTGTTTGTTGCTGAGTGTAAATTTCCTGTCGCGTGCGCGGTCGACTGGTTGTACTCAACATCCATGTTAGGTAATGGCGCATAAGGATTCAGCTTTTTAAATGGCCTTGATGATACCTCTGATGCAACGATTTCAGGCTCTTTTGTTGGCGTAGCGACTGTTGACGCATTGGTCATTGTCCTTCCTCTGGAATTTGTTTGAGCAGCCAGACTTAAAGTACTTTCATTCATAGCTGCGTAACTCGGCTGTTCAGCAACTTCTGAAGCAGTGTCCTCTGATTTTGGTTCTGTCGCAGAACCTAATTGGCTACTCTTAGCTTTTTCTTCGGGCGTTTTTTCTACATCTATATTTAAGCGAGGTAAGGTCGTGAGATCAACGGTAACATAGGCTTGCATCACACCTTTAGGTTCAAGCCAAGGCGCAACAATGACACGCTGAGCATGTTTAGCAAATATAAGCAGTATGAGAACATGAAGTGTAATCGAAAACACCCATGCTTTATAACGTCCCTTTAACACCAACACTCCTTGTTTTTTATTCTAAGAGTATTTAATAACCCAATAAGTTCATTGTTAACTCGTAAGGGGTTAGCACACAGTAAATCCCGTTTAACTGGTCGCAATTCGCTTAATTAAGTGGTCTATGTTGAGGTGCAAAACGTGTCGGTGGCAAGGCACTAATTTGGTTATTGAAGTGTACGAAATCAACAAAGTATAACGCTGTGAACGTCAGGTTTAGTGTTTTAAATGAGTAATACCATTCCTTGATAACAAAGCAAAAATTTAGTTATTTTGTTGTTCTCGGCAATTGCTCCTGCATTTCCCTACCTCCATGCAGTCGTAAATCAGACATTTATAACGTAAGTAGCAACAGGTTTAATCACTCAAAATGAGTAAGTATTATTGCGGGTTGGTATCAGTGTTATTTCAAGTGGGTATACCCCCTACTCACTGAGCTAACGACTCACGTCACAAAGCAGTGAAGGTTATTTTAAATACAAAAAACCCCAGCAAAGCCGGGGTTTTTTAGTAAGTAAACTTAATTAAAAATTAAGCTTGCTTTGGACGCTCAACAACGTCTACTAAAGTCCAAGACTTAGTCTTAGAAATAGGAGCACACTCACGGATAGTAACTACGTCACCAGCTTGAGCTGTATTGTTTTCGTCATGTACGTGTAACTTAGTCGTACGTTTGATGAATTTCCCATAGATTGGGTGCTTCACGTAACGTGCGATAGCAACAGTGAAAGATTTATCCATCTTGTCGCTGATTACACGGCCTTGAAGAGTACGGATTTTATCGCTCATTATTGACCTGCCTTCTGGTTAATAATTGTTTTTACACGCGCGATATCGCGACGTACTGTTCTTAGCGTGTGTGTTTGAGCTAACTGACCAGTGCTTGCTTGCATGCGCAGGTTGAACTGCTCACGAAGAAGTCCTAGAAGTTCAGCATTTAGCTCTTCTACGCTTTTGTCTTTTAGTTCGCTAGCTTTCATTACATCACCGTCCGAGTTACGAAAGTTGTTGTGAATGGTAATTTACGTGCTGCAAGGTTGAACGCTTCACGAGCAAGCTCTTCAGAAACACCTTCCATTTCGTAAAGTACTTTACCAGGTTGAATTTCAGCAACCCAATACTCAACAGAACCTTTACCTTTACCCATACGAACTTCTAATGGCTTGTTCGTAATTGGCTTATCTGGGAATACACGAATCCAGATTTTACCTTGACGCTTTACGTGACGTGTCATAGCACGACGAGCTGCTTCGATTTGACGAGCAGTCATACGGCCACGACCAGTAGCTTTCAAACCGAAAGTACCGAAGCTTACTTTGTTACCGTTTTGCGCTAAACCACGGTTGCGGCCTTTGTGCATTTTACGGAATTTTGTACGTTTTGGCTGTAACATTACTCGCTACCTCTACTTAGCACTTTTTTTGGCTTTCTTTGGCGCGCGTTTAGCTGGCTTCTCTTGCTCTTGTACTAGTGGTAAACCACCAATAACTTCGCCTTTGAAGATCCAAACTTTAACACCAATGATACCATAAGTGGTTAAGGCTTCAGAAGTTGCGTAGTCGATATCAGCACGAAGAGTATGTAGAGGTACACGACCTTCACGATACCATTCTGAACGTGCGATCTCAGCACCGCCAAGACGACCGCTAACTTCAACTTTGATACCTTTTGCACCAATACGCATTGCGTTTTGTACCGAACGCTTCATAGCGCGACGGAACATAACACGACGCTCTAGTTGTGACGCAATACCGTCAGCTACTAGTTGTGCATCAAGTTCAGGCTTACGAACTTCAGAAATATTGATCTGAGCCGGAACACCTGCAATCTTAGTTACTGCTTGACGTAGTTTTTCAACGTCTTCGCCTTTTTTACCGATAACAACACCAGGACGAGCTGTGTGAATTGTTACACGGATAGATTTTGCTGGACGCTCAATAACGATTTTAGACACAGAAGCCGCTTTTAATTCCTTAGTAAGGAATGTACGTACTTTGTGATCGCCAAAAAGCTGATCAGAGAAATCTTTTGAATTCGCGTACCAGGTAGAAACCCAAGGTTTAGAGATACCTAGGCGAATACCAGTAGGATGAACTTTTTGTCCCATTACTTATACTCCTAGCTATCTGAAACCACAACAGTGATGTGGCTTGTACGCTTAAGGATGCGGTCTGCGCGTCCTTTAGCACGTGGCATAATACGCTTCATTGTTGGACCATCGTCCACAAAGATCGTAGTTACACGAAGCTCATCAATGTCAGCACCTTCGTTATGCTCTGCGTTAGCAATAGCAGACTCAAGTACTTTCTTAACTAATACAGCCGCTTTTTTAGGGCTGTACGCCAGGATTTCTAGAGCGCGATCAACCGGAAGTCCGCGGATCTGATCTGCAACTAGACGTGCTTTTTGCGCCGAACCAGAGGCGAATTTATGTTTAGCTAATGCTTGCATTTATCATTCTCCTCTTAACGTTTCTTCGCTTTCTTATCCGCAGCGTGACCGCGGTAAGTGCGAGTTGGTGCAAATTCACCTAGTTTGTGACCGATCATTTCGTCTGTGATAAACACAGGAACGTGCTGACGACCATTATGGACAGCGATGGTCAATCCGATCATGTTAGGTATGATCATTGAACGACGGCTCCAAGTTTTAATTGGCTTCTTGTCACCGCTTTCCAACGCTTTCTCTACCTTCTTCAGCAAGTGTAGGTCAATAAAAGGACCTTTCTTGAGAGAACGTGGCATGGCTATTCCTCAACTATTATTTAGTACGACGACGTACGATAAATTTATCAGTACGCTTGTTCTTACGTGTCTTAGCACCTTTAGTCGGTTTACCCCATGGAGACACAGGATGACGACCACCAGATGTACGACCTTCACCACCACCGTGCGGGTGATCTACCGGGTTCATGGCAACACCACGAACTGTCGGACGGATACCACGCCAGCGATTTGCACCAGCTTTACCTAGTGAACGAAGCATATGCTCAGCATTGCCTACTTCACCAAGTGTTGCGCGACAGTCAGCTGGAACTTTACGAACTTCGCCAGAACGAAGACGTAGAGTAACGTATTGACCTTCACGTGCAAGGATTTGAACGTATGCACCAGCAGAACGTGCGATTTGAGCACCTTTACCTGGTTTTAATTCTACGTTGTGAACAGTCGAACCTACAGGCATGTTACGCATTGGTAATGTGTTACCAGCTTTGATTGGTGCATCAACACCAGACTGGATTGAATCACCAGCTTTTAAGCCTTTAGGTGCAATAATGTAACGACGCTCACCGTCTGCATATAATACAAGAGCGATGTTTGCGCTACGGTTTGGATCATACTCTAGACGCTCAACAACAGCTGGAATGCCATCTTTAGTGCGTTTAAAGTCGATTACACGGTAATGATGCTTATGACCACCACCGATGTGACGAACCGTGATACGACCTTTGTTATTACGACCACCAGACTTAGAGTTTTTCTCTAGTAGTGGTGCGTAAGGTTTACCCTTATGAAGATCAGGGTTAACCACTTTAACCAGGTGACGACGACCCGCAGAAGTTGGTTTACACTTTTGAAGTGCCATAATTCTAACTCCCCTTATTACTCGGCGCCGCCGACAAAGTCTAGCTCGCTACCTTCTTTAAGAGTAACGTAAGCTTTCTTCCAGTCTGAACGACGACCGAAACGCATGCCAGTACGTTTTGTTTTACCCTTAACGTTTAGTGTGCGAACACCAGTTACTTCTACTTCAAAAAGCTTCTCAACTGCAGCTTGAACTTCAGCTTTAGTTGCATCTTTAGCTACTTTGAAAACAATCGTGTTGTTTTCTTCAGCAGCGATAGTGCTTTTTTCAGAGATATGTGGAGCAAGGATCACTTTTAAAAGACGTTCTTCACGGATCATGCTAGCGCCTCCTCAAGTTGCTTAACAGCAGCAGCTGTAATAAGTACCTTATCGAAAGCGATTAGGCTTACAGGATCGATACCAGCTACATCACGCGTGTCAACCTTGTACAGGTTACGTGCCGATAAGAATAGATTCTCATCTACTTCTTCAGTCACGATAAGAACATCTTTAAGCTCAAGTTCTTTAAGCTTAGCAACTAGTTCTTTAGTTTTTGGTGCTTCAAGACCAAACTGCTCAACAACGATTAAACGCTCTTGACGAACTAATTCAGATAAGATGCTTTTGATCGCACCGCGGTACATTTTACGGTTTACTTTTTGGCTATGATCTTGTGGTTTAGCTGCGAAGCTAACGCCACCTGAACGCCAAATTGGGCTACGGATTGTACCAGCACGTGCACGGCCAGTACCTTTTTGAGCCCATGGTTTTTTACCACCACCGCTTACTTCAGAACGTGTCTTCTGAGCACGAGTACCTTGACGAGCACCTGCTGCGTAAGCAACAACTACTTGGTGTACTAATGCTTCGTTAAACTCACGTCCAAAAGTAGCTTCAGAAACTTCAAGAGCGCCAGAAGCGTCTTTAATTGCTAATTCCATCACTAAATCTCCAGGACTTATGCTTTAACAGCTGGTTTAACGATAACGTCACCGCCGATAGCGCCAGGTACTGCACCTTTAACTAAAAGCAAGTTACGCTCAGCGTCAACGCGAACTAGTTCTAAGTTTTGAGTCGTTACACGCTCAGCACCCATGTGACCGGCCATTTTCTTACCTTTAAACACCTTACCAGGTGATTGGTTTTGACCGATTGAACCAGGAGCACGGTGAGATAGAGAGTTACCGTGAGTCGCGTCTTGCATGCTGAAATTCCAGCGCTTAACACCACCTTGGAAACCTTTACCTTTAGAAGTACCGGTTACGTCAACTTTGTTGATTTCGTTGAATAATTCAACAGTAAGCTCAGCGCCTACTTCAAAATCGCCTTCACCACCATTTAGGCGGAATTCCCACAGACCGCGACCCGCTTCAACACCTGCTTTAGCGAAGTGACCCGCTGCAGCTTTGTTTACACGGCTTGCTTTTTTAGTGCCTGCGGTTACTTGAAGCGCGTTATAACCGTCTGTTGCTTCAGATTTGATCTGAGCAATACGGTTAGGAGTCGCTTCGATAACTGTCACAGGGATAGATACACCATCTTCAGTGAAGATACGTGTCATACCCACTTTACGACCGACTAGACCTAATGCCATTTTCCTAAAACCTCTCTAATCTTCCGATTAACCCAGGCTGATTTGAACATCAACACCAGCAGCAAGATCTAAACGCATAAGCGCGTCAACAGTCTTGTCAGTTGGTTCTACGATGTCGATCAGACGTTTATGGGTGCGGATTTCGTACTGATCACGCGCGTCTTTGTTAACGTGCGGTGAAGTTAGTACAGTAAAACGTTCAAAGCGTGTAGGTAGTGGGATTGGACCACGTACTTGTGCGCCAGTGCGTTTCGCAGTTTCCACGATTTCCGCCGTTGATTGGTCAATCAAACGGTGGTCAAAAGCTTTTAGGCGAATACGAATGCGTTGATTTGACATTCTTAAACCTCAATATAAAGAGCATTTAAAAAGAGCATAAAAAAACGACCGAAACAATCTTACTAACTAAGATGTCGGCTGTTCTCTTATATCTACGTTGAACTCCAAATCGGAGTTCCTGTTTTATTAGCTTGAAATCCAAGCTTAATGTTCCTTCCAAGTTCCCGAGGGAATTTTGAAAGCCTGCGTATTATAGTGAGATTGGTGATAAATGCAACAACTTTTTAGGATTAAAACGAATAAAGTCTGCTTTGTATAATATTTCAGTTAAATTCAGTTAAGCTATGTCTTTGCTTTACTATAGTTAATTTGAATAAACCCAAAAGCCACACTATGGCAATGGTCAGTCCAGTTAATAATTGCTATTCTATGGCGCTTTTTTTGTTTCTATTATTACTCTTAATTACTTTGGTGAGTTAATGCGTATCATTAATCGTTGTTTAAATATCATTTCTGCCGGTATGAACCGCTTATTTGTTAAAAGTAAGGTCTTGCCAGAAAACCCGATTGAGCAATATAACCTAAACCCCGCCAACCCGACCTTTTATATTGTTAGACTCAATGCGCGCTCTGATTTAGCGGCACTCGCACGCGTGTGTAAAAAATACGGCTTACCAAGTCCAACAGAAGAGCAGCTTTTGGGTAATAAAGAGCTTGATCGTTTTATTGGAATTCAAAACCCGCCGCCTCTGTTTGGTAATAAAAGTAAACCCAGTAATGCACTTCACCAAGGCAAACACATTATTGACCACCTAATGCACTCAGGTGAGAAAAACGTACAGGTTATCCCGGTTACTATTTTATGGGGTCGTAACCCAGGAAAAGAAAAGCCAGGTTTAGGTACATTGGTATCACACTCACTTACGCCAAGCTGGTTTCGTAAGTTCTTTGTCATTTTGTTTTCAGGTCGTGACAACTTTATTCGCTTTAGCCAACCGCTCGACTTATCGCTCTTGGTAAACGAAAAAGCCGATGTTGATGAACTGCCACATAAATTGCTACGTGTTGCTCGCGTGCACTTCCGTCGTCAGAAACTGGCAGCTACCGGGCCAAAAATGCCCTCACGTGAGCAGTTGTTTAATTCGCTGCTTGCCTCGCCAACCATCAAAAAAGCCATTCAAGTAGAGGCAAAAGAAAAAAACATTAGCCAAAATGAAGCGCGTCAAAATGCGCTTAAATTATTAGACGAGATCGCTGCTAACTACAGTGACGCGACTATTCGTGTTGCCGATCGTATTTTGACGTGGCTGTGGAATAAGTTGTATAACGGCATCGATATTAAATTTTCTGAGCAAGTCCATGAGCTAACCGACAAAGGCCACGAGATTATCTATATGCCTTGTCACCGCTCGCATATGGATTACTTATTACTGACCTATTCGATTTACCATTTAGGCTTAGTACCGCCGCACATTGCAGCGGGCATCAACTTAAACTTCTTCCCTGCAGGTGGCGTATTCCGCCGCAGTGGTGCATTTTTCATTCGTCGCTCATTCGCGGGCAATAAATTGTACTCCTCTGTATTTAAAGAGTACCTAAGCCAGTTATTCATTAAAGGCTACTCAGTAAAGTTTTATACCGAAGGTGGCCGCAGTCGTACAGGTCGTTTATTACCACCTAAAACGGGTATGTTAGCAATGACATTGCAAGCGATGCTGCGCGGCATCGATCGCCCTATTTCGATTGTGCCCGTTTACATTGGTTATGAGCACGTAATGGAGATTAATACGTATTTAAAAGAGCTGGCAGGTAACGACAAAAAAGGCGAATCCGTTTTAGGGATTTTTAAGGCTATTAAAAACCTTAAAAACTATGGCCGTGGCTACTTAAACTTTGGTGACCCCATTTCGATAAACCAATACCTTAATGAGCAGCAACCTGATTGGCGTGAATCGATTCACCCAACAGATGTACAAAAACCACAATGGTTGGGCCCACAAGTCGCTAATCTTGCAGACAAAGTGATGGTTAATATCAATAGCGCTGCGGCGCTTAATGCGGTGAATTTGTTAGCGATGATCTTACTGGTTAACGATAAACATGCGCTGAGTAAACCCAAACTGATTGCCCAACTTGAGTTCTACTTGCACCTGCAACGTAGTGCAAGCTATAGCGACAAAGTGACCACCCCCAATGAAAGCGCAGAGCAGCTGTTAGAGCATGCATTAAAACTGAATAAATTTGATGTGATCAGCGACGAATTTGGCGAAATCATTGCAATTAACGATAAAGAAAAAACGCTGTTTAACTATTATCGTAATAATGTGTTGCACTTGTTCGCTGTTCCCAGCTTACTGGCACTGCATTTATTTAAAACACACAAAACGACTCTGGCTGATTGCCAAGCCGTGATTACACGCTTTTACCCGCTATTTGCCAAAGAGTGGTTCTTACATGAGTTAGATGAAAACTACATTACTCGTGTTCTTGCCAGCTTTGTTGATCAAGACTTAATTGAAATCGATGGCAATAATATCAAAGTGACAAACAGCAACGACTGCTTAGCAAAACTCGAAATGCTAGGGCGTGCCTTGAGCTTAACCTTGCAGCGTTATGCAATCGTGGTTGGCTTTATTCAAACCAGCAAGGGGATTGAGCGAGAAGAGCTTGAGCACGAAAGCCAAGTATTAGCAGAGCGTTTAGGCACGCTGCATGGCATTAAAACCCCTGAGTTTTTTGATAAAAAAGTACTTATCGGGTTTATTTCAAGCTTACGTGAGCAAAAGTTAATTACCGAAACAGAGCACGGTTTTACCGGTAGTAATGCACTTTGTGAAGTATATATGTATCTAAAAGCATTGCTGCCAGCACGTGTCTGGCAGTCAATTGATGACATAGTGCAAAGCCAAGCTACGCACTCAAAGGATTAGCGCTGGCGCATCACCCCTTCTTGGATCGTTGAGGCAACTAAGTTGCCTTGACGGTCAAAGAACTGCCCTCTCACCAAACCCCTTCCCGAGCTCGCACTTGGGCTATCAATAGAATATAAAATCCAATCATCAAGCCTAAACGGACGATGAAACCACATCGCATGGTCAATTGTCGCCACTTGCATATTAGGTTGCATAAACGACACACCGTGCGGTTGTAAAGCCGTAGGTAAAAACTCAAAGTCCGATGCATACGCCAATAAATAATTATGAATGCGTTGGTCATCTGGCATCTCGCCATTGGCTTTAAACCAAATGTGCTTAACAGGTTCCATTACCTGAGGTTTAAATGGGTTATGAAACGTGACTGGGCGCATTTCAATCGGCACCTCACGAATAAATTTATTGCGGATCACCTCGGGTATATGCTCAGCATTCGCTTGGTAAAATTCAAGCGATGACTTAAGTTCTTCAGGCTGGGGTACATCTGGCATATGGGCTTGATGCGACAGCCCCTCTTCTTCCCCTTGAAATGACGCTGTCATATAAAAAATAGGTTTGCCATATTGAATCGCTTTCACGCGACGCGTACTAAAACTTTTACCATCACGAATATTTTCGACGTCATAAATGATTGGTTTTTCGGCATCACCAGGGCGTAAAAAATAGGAATGCAAAGAATGGACAATGCGCCCTTCTGGTAACGTTTCTTTGGCAGCCGACAAAGCTTGCCCCATAACTTGACCACCGAATACAGCACGAAACCCTAAATCTTGGCTTTGCCCTCGATACAAGCCTTGCTCAATTTCTTCTAACGATAGCAACGACAGTAAATCATCTAATACTTGGCTCATTTATTTATCCTCAATCCCGACAAGCGTTTAATGATACTATAGACTAATTGGAAGTAAATCTTTGTAAGGGCACCTAATTATGGCTTATTGGCTTTTTAAAACCGAACCTGATGCGTTTTCAATCAATGATTTAAAAAACGCGCCAAAGCAAACCTCAATGTGGGATGGTGTACGTAATTATCAAGCCCGTAACTTTATGCGTGATGGCATAAAAGCAGGGGATTTAGTGATGATTTATCACTCAAACTGTAAACATGTAGGCGTTGCGGGCATTGGCGAAATAACTCGTGAAGCCTATGCCGATCCAACGCAATTTGATTTAAGCAGTGACTACTATGATGCGAAGGCCACAGCAGAAAATCCACGTTGGTTTGTCGTTGATGTTACTTATAAAGCGCACCTTAACAAACTAGTGAGCTTACAAGCGATAAAAGCAAATGACGCCATCACTGACATAGCCCTAAAAAAAGGTGGGCGTTTATCAGTCATGCCCGTCACGGAGCATGATTGGCAACAAATAATCGCCATGAGTGAAAGCTAACATATTAAAGTCGCAGCCATTTTTATTAAATGGCTATTTTTGCTATAATGTGTCCCCTTTATTTTAGAGGTACCCTGGGGGATGTATGAAATTATTGTATTGGCTAGATGAATGGACCCAGCTCCCCCATGCAGAACAGCAAAAACAAGTGCCGTTCACAGACGGCGACTTACTCGGTGATGTGTATGTGAAATATCATATCATCGACGCCAGCAAACCTCTGCTATTTACCTTTTCTCCTGCGGGGACAAATTATCAAGAACATGACCTTACTGATGATTTCTCACCATGGGCCTACAAGCTTGCAAAAAAGCAAGATGTTAATATCATTGCCTTTCAACATTTAGGTATCAGTAACTGGTTTAGACACCGTAATTTATTATTTTTTATTGAGCAGTTAGCCCCCCTTATTGGCGGCTTTAAAGAACGCTTAGGCTATGGTTTAAGCCGAGGTGGCTTTGCAGTAGGTGCATTTGCTAATTTGTTGAAGCTCGATAAGGTGCTGCTATTTCACCCTGTCAGTACAAAAAATAAAGAAAAAGCGCCATGGGATGACCGTTCAAGTACTGATATCGCACAAAAATTTGATTGGGCAGGTGATTACCACGACGTAGATTTAGGGCAGGCTAAAGGTTACATTATTTATGACCCGACCAATCGAATTGACCGCGCTCATGCTAAACGGTATTCACAATTAACCCATTTACGGGTGTTTGGCATGGGTCACAGTGTTCATGCAACCTATTTAAATAAGTTTGGTTTTTATAAGGATGTGGCGGTGGATTTTATTCGCCATCAACAGGTTGATATTGCCCAGTTTCGCCAACAAACAAAAACCTTGCGCTTTAAAGAAGATTACTACCGACGCTTAAATAAAGCGAATAAAGGCTCTGCACACCGTTTAGCCTTGCTCAGTACCGCACATAATATTTTGATTGATGAAAAGGCTGAGCATCTCCAAGAGCAAAAGGAAGCTGTTGATGTACAGCCTCTGATTGATATAGCCATTAAGCACCAAGAGGCGCACCCTAAAGACGCGATAAAGTTACTCGAAGTCGCTCAGCAACTGTCGCCAGATGATCCATTGATTGAACATAAATTAAAGCAACTCAAGTAATCTAGCTTTTACCTTTACGGTGCTTTTTGACGTGCCCATGCTTGGGCACAATGGTCAGATACATAATCAAACCAAGCCACGAGAAAAAGATGATACCGATCAACCAGGCATTCTTTTCGTGACCTTGCGTGCGCTTACTATTGAGTACAATGACCACAGGTAAAATGTAGGCACTGAGAACAATAATTAAAAACGCGACTTCATTCATTATTTCACCAAGGCCGGCCAATCAACTTCGTTGCTTAACACACGCTCAACAGCAATATAATGTAAAATATCGCCTTCACTAACGACATAGTCAAGCGGCGGATTTAAATCCATATCTTGCGCACTAAGATTATGGGCAACGCCCAATAAAATAGCGTCATGACTTTGCTTAAAATGATGAAATAAATTACCAAATGTCATTGCTTGCACTCCCTTAGGAATTGGCAAACTGAACTGTGTATCACCATGTAAGGTTGATAATAGCTCTTCCTGAACACGGCTTGAGCCAGGATCTTGCATAGAGCGTACAAGTATTTCAGCCGATTTTGCACTGCTGCACTCGACATTATGGCAATGCTCTAGCAACATTTCGATTTTTGTTTCATCATCAAAATGCGCGCTGATATGGCAGTGTTCATTCACTAATTTGCTGATACGTAACGCTGTAGTAAACGTTTGGTCGTCATCTTGACCATCTATAATAATTTTATCTGCGCGTTCAATCGCCACTCGTTTTAGCTCGTCAATGTCGGTAAAGCTGCTTAAACGGGCAAAATCGACGTGCGGGTTGGCTAAAAATGGATGCTCCATTTGCTCTGTCACAGCGAGCAGAATACGACGATCTAAACGTTTTTGATCTGCTAAAATATAGTCAATCATCTTTTTAGTCCGCGTGTCATGCCAGCCAAAAATAATGATGTGATTGTTAATATGTGCGAAGCTTTTATCACCCGTCATAGCGCGCCTAATTAAGTAAGTTACTGTTTGCCCTGTTTTTCCTAACAGAACGCCAAATAATGCTAAACCAAATGGTATTTGTAATATTGCAACAATCCAACGTCCCAATTCTGTACTGGCGCTAAAGTCGCCATACCCTACCGTTGACGTTGTCACAACATAATAATAAAAATAGGTGCTAAGTGGTGTTAAGGCCTGCTCGCCAACAAGCACAAGTAACCACCAAATAAGTAGCATGTGCAATAGGGTTGTTATTACCACAGCTTGCCAACTCACTTGGTCAATATGGCTGCGAATAATCACCACTAAACGATTAAATAGATGATGCATAATCCTTGCAAATAGTCGTAGAGGAATTTATCCGATACGGTACTTTAATGCTTAGCCTTTGGCAACTGATGGAAAATTACTAATGCGTAACAATGAAAATTAATAGTAGACTATACTTTCTCTGTATTTAGTATTTAGGGTGATATATGTCTGGTGTTTTAGCCTCAGTCGACAAACGCACGCAACTGGTCGGTGAAAACCGTTTAGAGCTATTGCTTTTTTACCTGCATAGCCGCCATCTATTTGCCCTCAATGTTTTTAAAGTCAAAGAAGTGGTAAAAATACCACATATAAGCAAAGTCCCCCACGCCCACCCTAAGGTTGCTGGCGTGGTCGATATTCGTGGCGAATCCATCCCCGTGATTGATTTACGCAAGGCGATTTGTATGCCTGATGCACAGCATATCGAAGATACCAACCTTGTAATTACTGAATACAACCGAACGGTGCAAGGCTTTTTGATTGGGAAGGTCGATCAAATCATCAACATGACATGGTCTGACATCATGCCACCGCCAACGGCGATTGGTAAAAATCACTACTTAACCGCACTCACTAAAATCAAACGCGATGGCCAAGAACACTTAGTGGAGATCATTGATGTTGAAAAAGTACTCGCTGAAATCATCGAATACGAAGTCAATATTTCTGACGACATTTTAGATCAAAGCATCGTTAATGAGTTTGCTGGTCGTAAAATACTGCATGCTGATGACTCTCCCACAGCCCGCAAACAAGTGAGTGACACGCTCTCTCAACTTGGTATTGAAATTATCCCTGCACGTAACGGACTTGAAGCACTTAACATGCTGAAGAGGTGGGCAGATGAAGGCAAAGATGTTGAAAAAGAACTGCTGATGGTGATCACCGATGCAGAAATGCCCGCGATGGACGGTTACCGCCTTACACACGAAATTCGTAACGATAATCGTCTTAAAAACTTACACATTGTATTGAACACTTCACTCAGTGGTAGCTTTAATCAGGCGATGGTCGAAAAAGTCGGCTGTAATGCCTTTTTATCAAAGTTTCAGCCCATTTTACTGGTTGAAGAAGTGCAGGCACGACTAAAAGCGGTACTCGAACAGCAACCGTAACACTGCTTTTTCTAATACACCGAATACAGTCTCCTCGGTATCAATTTGCCAATTAGCTTCATTCATGATTAATTGGCACTATTGATTCAACGACAACAATAAAAACTATGCTAAATCGCGTTGCTAAACCATTTACCAAGCTGGTTGAACGTTATCTACCAGATCCATTTATTTTCGTCATTTTATTAACCTTGCTGAGCTTTATTGTGGCCAGTATTTTTACCCCCTCGTCCCCGGTGCAAGTATTAGCTGCGTGGGGAGGTGGTTTTTGGAACTTATTGCAATTTGCCATGCAAATGCTGCTGGTCTTGCTAACAGGTTATATGCTGGCAAGTACCCCTGTTATGCGACACCTGTTAACCACGCTTGCGACGCTCGCGAATATCCCCGCTAAAGCAATCATACTAGTAACGTTAGTTTCTTTATTGGCAAGTTGGATAAACTGGGGATTTGGCTTGGTTATAGGGGCTTTATTTGCCAAAGCGATTGCCAAACAAACCCGGGTAGATTACCGACTACTGGTTGCCAGCGCTTATTCAGGCTTTATTGTCTGGCATGGTGGTTTAGCGGGTTCAGTACCGCTAACTATCGCCACCGACGGACACTTTTCGGAACAAAGTATTGGGGTAATTGGCACTGAAAACACCGTCTTCGCAGGCTTCAATATTGCGATTGTGCTGGGTTTATTTATTATTATGCCACTGGTTAATCGCTACATGTTGCCAAACGAGAAAGACAGTGTGTATGTTGACCCAGCAAAACTTAACGATGAGCCCACGGCATCAGTAAAACCCACTCGCCCAGCCGAAGTGATTGAGCATAGTCGTATATTAGGTATCGGTATTGGTCTTGTTGGTCTTGGCTATCTATTTTATTACTTTGTACTCAGTGGCGGTGGCTTAAACTTAAATAGTGTCATCGCTATTTTCCTGTTCAGCGCTATTTTACTGCATCAAACACCTCATAATTTACTGCAAAGCTTACAACAGGCGATCCCGAGTGGCGCAGGCATCGTGATTCAATTTCCATTTTATGCAGGGATTATGGCCATCATGGTCAAAACAGGACTTGCCCAGCAAATATCTGAAGGGTTTATTGCCATTGCAACCACTGAATCACTGCCCTTTTGGAGCTTTTTAAGTGCGGGGTTTGTAAATATTTTTGTGCCATCTGGTGGAGGTCAATGGGCTGTTCAGGCACCAATCGTGATCCCGGCAGCACACGCACTCGGTGCCGACATACCTCGTGTAGCGATGGCCGTTGCGTGGGGTGATGCATGGACTAACCTGATACAACCCTTTTGGGCACTCCCTGTGCTTGCCATTGCAGGCCTAAAAGCCAAAGACATCATGGGCTTTTGCTTGGTGCAACTGATCATCACGGGTGTGTTTATTTCATTAATGTTGAGTTTTTATCCTTAAAAAGCAAAGCAGGAAGTGTAAAAACACTTCCTGCTTAGTCATTAGATTCACAAAAATATTCGCTCTGCTTTTGTAAACTTAACTCGATAAAATTTTCATTGGTAGGCTTAAAATTGCGCTTTCAGAGTCGGCAAAGTGCATCATAACAGCCACATGTCCGGCAACAACAAGTGCATACATTACCGCTGAAAAGCCTTGGCCATAGGTGTCCAGAGGGATTAAATGCGAGTAATGACGGCCGCGCCATTCGAAGACAATTTCCAGCGCCCCAACAAATAAGAAAAACACCAACAGCATTAAGCCAAAGGTGTAACTTAACCATAAGCCAAATAACACCCCTAATAAACACACGCTTAAACCAATCCAAGATCGCATTGAAAAGCTAATACTTTTTAAAACATGGCCGCCATCTAGCGGTAAAATTGGTAATAGGTTAAATAAATTAAGCAAAGCACTCAGTACAGCAACACCGGCAAATATTTCCATTTCAGTGGCGTAATAAAGCACCACGCCGAGCACTGAGGTAATTAAACCAAATGCAGGCCCCATGAGTGAGATCACCACATCTTGCCAGCGCGTTGTTATTTTATCGTCGGATACAGCCAGTCCTCCAACAAAAGGGATAAGATAAATACCCTTGGTTTTAATACCAAAGTATTTCATGGCTCTAACATGACCATATTCATGCACCACTAAACAAGCAATCAGCATTAGCGCAAACTCGATTGAGAATAGCCATGCATAGCCGGCAACTGACGCACCAGCGAGTGCCGCTTTGACGACCTTTGCACTTTTAAAGAGTTTAAATCCTAACGCGAGCAAACCGATGATGCCACGTTTTGGCTCAGCCTCTTGCATAGCGGGTAATGCAAGTTGACTCACCCACTGTTGATTTACATAAACACCCAAGCTTTTATCGAGCACGGTGCTGGTATCTAACCCGATACGCTGCCCTTGAAAATCAAACTCATACATTTGTTGTTCTGGGTTCTCGAACGCAATCGCTTGTTGTTGATGAAATAATTGCACTAACTGCGCGCCCTTTAAATGCAATGTAAAGGTTTCATTTGCTAAGCTCAGCTGAAGTCTGATCATAATCTATTTAACGGCTAATAAGGAGTGTGGCTATTATACTGAGGCGGCGCTAAATTACGAATTAACTCTTGCGGCCCTTGTTGTGATTATTTACATCAATACACAAGTAAAAAACATGACGAAATAGCATTTTTCTACTACTTTTAACTAAAGCATTTCTTGTTCATGGAGTGAATATGGTGAAGTCAGCACGGCATATACTCGTAGTCGATGATTCTAAAGCGATTCTTATCGTTATGCAGGCCATTTTAAATGAGCTTGAAGTTCCTCATGTCACAACCTGCTTAAGTGCTTGCGAAGCCTTAGAGAAAATAAAAAAAGCCCCGCATTATTTTGATGCCGTCTTCACTGATTTAAATATGCCTGATATGGATGGTATGGAGCTTATGCGTCATTTAGGCGCAATGAAATACCATGGTGCGATCGCAATCATTTCTGAAATGGACCCTAAAGTCATCGATTTAGCGGCTGACCTTGCACGTAAACACAACGCGCATCTTATTGGCAATATTTCAAAACCCGTGCAACTGAATCAAGTTTACTTACTACTCCAAAAACTTGAGCATTTTTCGATTCATGTCGAACGAACAAAATCCCCGATTTCGGAGTCACTTTTACTGCATGCTATTAGCCACAATGAAGTCGTGCCATTTTATCAACCAAAAATTAATCGCCATGACAATCGGGTTGAAAGTATTGAAGTGCTGGCACGAATTAACACCAGTAAAGAAGATGATATCGTTTTACCCGAACGCTTTATCTGTATTGCCGAAGATTTAGATCTTATTAACCTTATTACTTTTCAATTATTTGAAAAGGCGACGAGCGACTTTTCTGAAATTAAAGAGCACTTTGAACCAAATTTAAAACTGGCTTTTAATTTATCGCCTTCACAGCTTGAAGACTTAAGCTGCCCAGATAAACTAGCCCTCATTTTGCACTTAAACAATTTATCGCCAAGCGAAGTGATTTTAGAAATTACAGAGCAGTATGCACTTCGTAGTGCCGCACAACTCGAAACCCTAAACCGCCTTAGAATGCGTGGTTTTGGTATTTCGCTCGATGACTTTGGGACCGGCTTCACCAACGTGCAACAACTCAAAACCCTGCCTTTTACAGAGATAAAAATAGACAGGACACTAATCAGTAATATTGAAACTGATCAGTTTTCACAAGTTATCGTCAGTAGCTTAGTAAATATTGCGATTCAAGAAGACTTAGCCATTGTGGCTGAGGGGATAGAGCGCGTAGAAGAGCTTGACTACCTAGACCGCTATAAAGAATTTATCTTAATGCAGGGTTTTTTACTTTGCCGCCCGAAAGCCAAAGAAGACTTTTTAAATTGGTCATTTTCATGGCGGCAAATGGTTAAAACCGCAGCGGGGTATCGCCGCTAAGGCTCACGTTTATCGTCGCTAACAATCGTATTACTGCTCTCTAAACGCTGCCGCCAGCGCTGCTTTGCCTCTTTTTGCATATTGGCAGATTGGTCATGTTCGTCAACGATTTCAAGCCCCATTAAGGCCTCAATTAAATCTTCCAATGTCACAATGCCTTGAATATCACCATATTCATCAACCACTAAGCAAATATGAACACGTTGCGATAATAAGGTTTCAAGCAAAGTAGGCACATGCAAGGTTTCTGGCACCGTATAAATAGGCTTGACCAGCTTGCTAATTTTGTAGTCTTCACCCAAGCGATGGTAAGCAAGCATAATATCGTTTTTATGTACAAAACCAATAATGTCATCGCCATTTTTATCGTATACCAACACCCTAGAAAATGACGATGAACCATATTCCGATAAATACTGATTCACTGTAATATCTTTGTGTACTTTAAAAAGCACAGTGCGCGGCGTCATTAATGTATCAAGTTTGGCATGGCGAAAATGCAATAAACTGCGAATAATCTCAGACTCATCTTGTCTAAGTGCCCCAGATTCAGTGCCTATATCTGCCATTGCTTCAATTTCTTTACGTATATAATATGCTTCATCGTAATTGCGCCCTAAAAAGCGAGTTAAGATATCCGCAAACCAAACAAAGGGTTTTAAGATAAAGACTAAACCCACCAGGCTTACGCTTACGATGGGGGTTAAAGCACGCCAGTAATTAGCACCTAATGTTTTTGGAATAATTTCGGATAACACGAGTACCAGTAGTGTCATTATTGCTGAAGCAATGCCGACAGCCGCATCCGAAAAAACCACCGCGGCTTGCGCACCAACACCCGCAGCACCTGCAGTATGAGCAATCGTATTTAAAGTTAAAATAGCCGCCAATGGTTGATCTATATTGTCTTTCAACTTAGCAACACGCTCAGCTAAAAGAGGTTGCTGTTTTCGTATTAAAGCAACATAGCTTGGCGTAATGCTTAGCAACACAGCCTCCATTACTGAGCATAAAAAAGAAACGGTAATTGCCACCAGCATGTATACAAGTAATAGTGTCACTGTGCGCCCTCAGCTTTAATGAAGTGCCTCACCTTAACAAGTGTTTACACGAAGCTCAATCCATTCTGCATTCTAACGCAGCACACTTTTTGACATTTTTGCTGCGTGTTATATTGCTCTAAACCACCATTTAATAGGCTAAATCATGATGTTTACAACAACTTGGCTGAGCAAGCGCGCTCGCTTAAAAACAGCACTCAGCGCTGTGGCACTGTGCACTTTAACAAGCACAGCAATGGCTGCTGCCATTGATAAGTCTGCAATACAATTTATTGGTCCACTTAGCGATGACATGCAACTTAAGCCCTATCAAACCGAGCACCGCGATGCCATCATCGCCAATCTACTGCCACACTTACAAAAAAATACCTCCCGTGTACGTGTCTTTGGTGATGAACAAGATTGGCAAGCATTTGATAAAGTAAGTGCCCTTACTTTAGGGGGCCTGCAAGCCCTAAAATTCACAGCGTCAGCCGAACGTTTTAGTCAAGGTAAGTTAACGTTAAAGGGGATCGAAAACGCCCAGTTATTTATTAACGGCGAAAAACAGACTGAAAAAGATAAAACTTATGAATTGGCATTGAGTCAAGGCGACCATCAAATAGTGATCATCACAGAGCAAGTGCCTAATTGGCATGATGTTGCCATTGATTTTGAAGCTAAATCAGAGGAAAGCGCTCTGACCTTTTCAGCAAAAGAGCAGCATGGTTTATCGGCAAAGCAATTATTTGATGCGCCAACGATAAGCTACATTTCTATGTCACCAAATGGCGCACATTTTTTGGCGAGTACACGCCATTACGACGATAAATCAGCAAACCAAGCTCTGTATGTCACTGAGTTAAAAAACGCTAAAAATAAGACTATTTATCGTTTTGAATCAGCGCAGCCTAGCAATATAACTTGGAGCCCAGACGGTTCAAGCTTGGTGTATTTAATCGAGGGCGAGCTTAAGCGCTTAAATTTAGAAACACTGCAACTCACTGTCATAGCTAAGCATCTTGCAGGCGCAAATGGGTTTCAATTTTACAATAATGACAGCTTAATTTTTAGTTGGTCAAAATCACCCAGCGACGATGGAAAACTCACCAAGCACTATCAAGGGCTTCAAGACCGTTGGTCTTATGCGCGTACCACGTCACAAGTGTACTTACTCGATATAAGCACAGGATTAAGTAAAATTTTAAGTCAAGGCCCGCTGAGCCATTCACTTGAAGACTTCGATGCTCAACAAGGTGTTGTGTTAATGAGTCGCTCAGCCCAAGCTATGAACCGTTCGCCAGAACCCGCGACTGAACTTGTTGAGCTAAATATTGCCACTGCAGCGAGTAATGTACTTGGCCAATTTAAAACCTTTAATCAAGCAAAATACACCGACGACGGTATTTATGTTACAGCTGGCCCTGACTTCAGAGATGGCCTTGGCCGTAATTTACCCGAAGGCATGCTTGCCAATAATTACGATGGGCAACTTTACTTACTTAGCCGCGATGGCAAAAAAGCGACGGCACTAAGCAAAGAGTTTGACCCGGCGATAGGCCAACTTACGGTGCTTGCAAATGGCGATGCACTGTTAAAAGTGACTGAGCAAGATACTGTGCAATTATATCAATACGATTTAAGCAAAAAACGTTTTAACAACGTGAATACAGGCTTTGATGTTGTTGAGCAATTTAGTTTCTCAGACGAGCGTAACCCTACTCTGCTTGTTACAGGCACCACAGCATCAACACCACAACAACTTAAGCAACTCACTGTAGGTAAAAGTCGTACTAAGGTGCTGTGGGACTCCACACCAATTAGCTACCAACACACTGATATTGCAGCGCTTGAAGAGTTTAATTTCATTAACCCTGAAGGTGTAGAAATTAAAGGTCGCGTGTACTTGCCGCATAATATAGATAAGAGTAAACAATACCCTGCTTTGGTTTACTACTATGGCGGTACATCACCGGTGACGCGTGGCTTTACTGGGCGTTACCCTTTTAACCTGTGGGCGGAACATGGTTATGTGGTTTACGTTATTCAACCAACAGGTGCAACGGGATTTGGCCAAGAGTTTTCGGCTAAACACGTTAATGCATGGGGTGAATACACCGCAAACGATATTATTAATGGCACACGAGCATTTCTTAACCAGTATCCGTTTGTCGATAGTAAACGCGTTGGTAACTTAGGCGCCTCATACGGTGGCTTTATGACCATGCTGCTGGCGACAAAAACAGATATGTTTAGTGCCTCTATTGCACATGCGGGAATTTCAAATATCACGTCTTATTGGGGCCAAGGTTGGTGGGGATATTTATACTCAGCTGAAGCATCTAAAAATAGCTACCCGTGGAATAACCCGCAACTTTATAGCCAACACAGTCCCGTGTTTCATGCTGACAAAGTAACAACGCCGCTATTACTACTTCATGGTGACTCAGATACCAATGTACCGGTTGGTGAAAGCCACAATATGTACACGGCATTAAAGTTATTAGGTAAAGATGTTGATCTGATTGAATATAAAGGTGCAGATCACCAAATATTTGCCCGTGACAAACGCTTTGATTGGTGGAATACGATGCTGGCTTATTTCGATAAAAACTTAAAAGATCAGCCTCAATGGTGGCAGTATCTTTACCCTGAAAAATAACAAAAAAACATCACTGAGTACCTGCAAAGGTACTCAGCTTTTTACAAATATATAAAAGCTAAGCCATTAAATTGTAAGAAACAGTTACAAACCGCTCCATTGCACTTCTCAGCCTTTACCATACAGTGCTAACATAACAGCAAATCAAGTATGAAATTAAAGCGAATGACTATTCAAGTTTTATTGGTTGAAGACGACGAGCTTCTCGTTAAACGCATTCTCAATCATTTTAAAGAGACTGAATTTAATATTGAGGTAGATTCAACGGGAGCCGATGCTTTAAGCATCGTGCAATCACGTGCCTCTCTACAAGATGCAATTTCTCTGGCAGTGATCGACATAGTCTTACCCAAGCGCGATGGTTTGTTACTTGCCAAAGAGCTCAATGCACTGACCAATATTGGTGTAATTGTTTTATCTAGTCGTGACTCACAAGCCGATCGTATTGCAGGCCTTGCTCAAGGCGCTGATGATTATATTTGTAAACCGGTTGACCTGCTTGAACTTGAGCTAAGAATGCGCGCCCTTTACAAACGTTTAAAAGGCTCACAACACGACGATGAAAGTGAAGAGTTTATAGAATATGCCGACTTTAAGCTGCACCCTGACAATCGCACTTTGATCACCCCAAGTGGCGAAGAGTCTCGCCTCACTGAAGCTGAACATAAAGTGCTTATTTGCTTGATTGCCAACGCAGGAAAAGCAACCTCTCGAGAGAAAATATCTGAAGAGATTGGGCAACCCGACTGGAGCCCAAGTGACCGTACCGTCGATGTGTTAATTGGCCGTTTACGTAAAAAGCTCAGTGACGAAAAAGATCAAAAGCGCATCGTAACAGTTCGTGGTAAAGGTTATATGCTTTCTATTTAGGTATACACAGCGCCTAAATGACTCATTGTTTATAAACATACCACCTAACACGGTGACGCTTGCTAAAACACGTAAAATATTGAATAAAGCATCGATTTAAAATTGTGTTAATTGGCTTATTAGGCGCTCAAAGGCACGATAATTTAATGCCTCTTTTAATTCGCTTAAGGTGATCGTTGGTTGCTCTTTTAAGTCACTAATTGTTCGGGCAACTTTAATAACACGATGGTAAGAACGTGGTGACAGCGCCAGTTTTTCACTGGCTCTCGCTAAAAACTGCAACTCTGCAGCTGCAAGCCCACAATATCGACTCATTTCTTTATTGTTCAATCGTGCATTCACTTTACCTTGCCGTGCATGCTGAAGCGCATGCGCTCGCTCCACACGTTTACGTACTTGCTGACTGCTCTCTTCTGGTTCGGTACTTTGCAATTGAGCGCTGGTAAGTCGTGGTAATTCAATTTGTAAATCTATTCGGTCAATAAACGGACCCGATACACGAGATAAATAGCGCAATACTTGATCTGGTGTCGCACGCTTGTCGGTATGGCTTCCCGTTGGGCTGGGGTTAAGTGCAGCTATAAGCTGAAATTGAGAAGGAAACTCCATTTGCCTCGCAGCCCTTGATATTGTTACGACCCCAGTTTCCATTGGCTCACGAAGCGAGTCTAGCACTTTACGCTCAAACTCAGGGAGCTCATCCAAAAATAACACGCCGTTGTGTGCCAGTGAAATTTCACCGGGCTTCGGGTTCGATGACCCTCCAACCAGCGCGACTGCCGAACAAGTATGATGTGGATTTCGAAAGGGACGCTCTCGCCACTTAGATAAATCAACAGACTGACCAATAATAGAATAAAGCGCCGCGGTGCTTATTGCTTCATCATCCGACATGGTCGGCATAATGCTTGGCATTCGCTGTGCTAGCATCGATTTACCCGTGCCTGGCGGGCCTAAAAAAAGCAAGTTATGGCCACCAGCAGCCGCGATTTCCAACACACGTTTGGCACCAGGTTGGCCTTTAACATCACTTAAATCATAGATTGAATCGCGTTCTATTTGTTGCTCTGGGTACTCAATATTAAGCGGTAAGGGCTGCTGATTCAGTAAGTCGTTCCATACATCTTGAATAGAATAAATCGCTTTACGTGACACACCAGAAACAAGACTGGCTAAGGTGTCGTTTTCCGCTGGTAAAAAACAGCACCGGCCCTTTTCTTTCGCTCCTAATACGGAGGGTAAAATGGCATTCACTCCCCTTACTTCACCATTTAAGGCCAGCTCACCATAAAACTCATAGCGATGAATATCAGGGCACACTATTTGCCCTGATGCCACTAAAATCCCAACGGCAATGGCTAAGTCAAAGCGCCCTCCGTCTTTGGGTAGGTCAGCGGGCGCAAGATTAACGGTGATGCGCTGATCGGGAAAACCAAATTGTGAGTTTTCAAGCGCACTGCGCACTCTATCTTTAGCCTCTTTTACAGAGGCTTCAGGTAAACCAACAATATGAAAAGCAGGTAAGCCATTCCCTAAATGCACTTCGACAATGACTTCTGGAGCTTGCACTCCTACTTGAGCACGAGAGAAAATCCGAGCTAATGACACGTTCCGTTGTCCCTGTAATGTATCCTTGTTATTACAGTTTAGTCGGGATATTTAAAAACATGTAATGTGAGATTCCACTTCATTGCTGCAAGTCGTAATGTGAGGGTCATTAACATGGCCAGTACCATAGCCATTTCTGTCACTAACCCAAGTGAAATTCCCACTGTATAAACGATGCCACCCGCGATACAAGTGATCGCATAAAGCTCACCTTTTAATAACATAGGTACGTTGCCAGCAAGTACATCGCGGATCATGCCTCCGAAGCAACCTGTAATCACTCCCATAATAATAGCCGTGGTATCTGGCATGCCTGCAAGCAGGGCTTTTTGCGCCCCCATTACAGCAAAAAAAGCTAAACCAAACGCATCCGCTATTTGTAAAGCATATAACGGAATAGAGCGCTGTTTATTGATTAGCCGTGTCGAAATAAAAACTGAGACTAGAATAGCCCAAAAGTAACTTTGATCATGTAACCAAAAAACTGGAATATCTAAAATGAGGTCTCGTAAGGTCCCACCCCCAATGGCTGTAACGGTCGCTAACACAACAACACCAAAGCCATCCATTTTTTTATCGTACGCTAACAACGTCCCAGAAACAGCAAACACGGCAACGCCGATTAAATCAAACCAATGGTAAAGTTCCGTCATGTTTGTAACTAAAAAGTAATGTTACTTACGTTGTAACATAAACTTTTCAATCTTTTAAGCGAAGAATCAATTACTCGCCGCTTTCTACCAACTCAATAAATTGGAGACTTTGCATCATAACCCCATCAGCAAGTGTGGTATCAGAAAAGTACGATTCCTTTTCGGTCGCTTTACTGGGTGTCGCTAATAACACGTTATAGTCCTCTTCTAGCTCAAGCCATAAACTCCGCTCTTTGGCAGTCAACTGCGAATGTTGCTTGCGAACGCGATCAGCTTCATAAAAGGCTTCTTGTGCTTTTAAAAATGCATCTTGTGCACTTTCATCCATTTCTTCGCTTGAAAACAAACTAGTACCAATATCGCTGATATCTTCTTGTACTGCATCCATTGTTTTACAGGCTGTTAGGCTGAGTAGAAGAACTGAGAAATAAAATATTTTCATTGATTAAATCCTCAACAAAAGCCCAGTAACATTGCTGTTACTGGGCTGTGCACGGTTACTGCTTAATTAAACTGCCTGATACAAAAGAATGCAGAGCAGGGTCATCGTTATCATCATAGGTTTCTGGCACTTCGAAGCCTAAAGTCTCAACACTAAAACCACCATCTATCATCATTATGGGGGTCATGAGTACACCATAACCGTAGTTTTGAGTAACGGTCGGGTCGCTGTACATCATTAACGAACCTAGGTGTAGCTCCCATGTCGCTTCTCTCACTTCACCCTCTAATTCAAATGTTGCGGTACCATCATTTGAAATAACAACATTCGATGTTTGCATACCACTGCCATCATCTGCCATGTAGGTAAATCCATGTGAGCCCACTAACTCTGTTTCAGTAAAGGTCGCTTGTTCTATTACTCGCGTGACTCGCTCCATGATGCCGAAATCGTCGCCATCTTTAAAGTGTATAAAGTTACCTTGCGCTTTCACAATAAAGTTAGGGTCGGCTTGCTCAATAGGACTACCATAGGTTTTTTCATAGAAGTCTACTGACACCTTTTGAGTTTCTGTATCGTAGCTGTAATAACCACCTGAAATACCTAACTCATTAAACTCAGTATCATGTGCTAACTCTAAGAATGTGCCATCTTCTTTAAATACGGCAATAAAGAAATCACTGTCAAATGAGCCATCATAGTATCCTCCTATCAGCGGATTAGTTGCACTGTAAATGCGTGTGAGCGTTATAGTACCTTCACCTTCAATATCTAGGGTTAACGTATCACCAGATACGGTGGCTGTGATTGCTCCAGCATCATCAATACCAAAACTACCATTTGTATCTTCGCTAATTTGAACAGAGAATTCACCTGTTGACTCGTTCCACGTAAAATCACCTATTTCATAACCCGCAAAGGCAGTCTCATCATCAGGGTGTGACATAGCTTGGATTTGTAACCACTTACCATCACGTAAGATCACCGCCACTTCAGGTTCATCAGCGAGTTGCCATGCACCATCAAGAGGATGAACAGTCGCGGGACGTTCTATAACAACTTGTTCTTGAGCCATAGCCTCATCGAAGTACCATGCCTGCTTAGCATCTTCTGTACAGCTACTTCCTTGACTGTAAACACACACAGTTAAGAAATCGCGGTCAAATTCAACGACCTCAAATACCCATTCATTGGACATCAACTTACCACTTTGCAGTGCATAGCTGTTTTGCATATACGCGCCTTGGTAGGTTGTTGCTATTGAGTACTCAAAAGCACCTGAACTTTTGTCAGTGATAGTTGCCAACTCAATGGTTTCTACCCCAAGCTCTTTTGGAGTATAGAAGTTTGAGAAGTAACGATAGCTTGTATCATCTTCAGCATACATATGCTCCCACCAATACGGCGCAAATCGACTTACACCATAATTACTTGAAACAGAAAACTCTCGAATATGAGAAGCATAATATTCAGGCATTTCGGTGCCATCCATTTCAAATGCACGGTATTTACGATAGGTAAAGAAGTGCTCGCCATCTTTTGCTAGCAGCTGCTGTGTAAACTCTGTATAAACTGGGCAGCTATTGTCGGGTTTATCACAGGTTGCCGATATGCCTCCGGTGTCGGTGTAGTAGTTATTTCGAACAAACACACCTTCGCTGTTAATCTGCCAAGAGCGATAATGTTGATTAAGGCTAAAATTCATTAAGCCATCATCATATACATCGTAATGGAGATCAGGTTGCGCTGAATTTACACCTTGATAAATAGTCCATTTACCCAACACATCACTGTTTGTAAGCTGCAGCGTGTTATCTTTTACAAATAACCCTGTACTTGTAATACTTGAATCATCCGTTTTAGACATTAAAGAAGCTGCGAATTGGTAACCGACATTCATTGATTTTATAAACCAGAACGAGTAGTCAAACGTAAGTGACTCATCGGTGCTAGAAATCATCAACTGGTTATCAGACACTGACCAAGTAATCTCAACCGGTGCGTTGCTATTATTGATAAGTGTTCCCGTACCACCTTCAACTAAATTAAAATTAACGGCACTGCTGTAGCCGTAAAAATCAGATGTATTATCGACATACCATGAACCGACTAAATCGGCTGCGGCAACATTTAAGGTTTGTGTTTTATCGATTAACGTACGATTCGCGGTCAACTCTTCTGTCGATATTATCTCAGTCGTTGATTCGTTTTTCGTTTCAAACGCTGAATAAAGCTCAACAGTTCTATTAGCGTCATTTTCAAGTAAAATGCGCATATCCAAATCAGTTAAGTACTCGCACATTTCTTCTTGAGTCACTGTACCTGCATCAAAATAACACGATACTTTGACTGGTTCAGGAACAGTAATACTGACGACATCATTGTCCTGTGTCCAAGAGAATGAAGCATTAAAATTAATAAAAACATAACTGCCCGTTCCATCAGCGTTAAAATTAATCTGACCCGCGCCAAAACGCGTGTAATACTTGGGCGCCATAACAACATAGTCACCCACAACACTGCCAAATGAGTTATCAACCAACTCTTCATCGTCTTTAATGGTTTCTTTTACTGTTTCTATTAAGGCTGGATCTTGACTGTTCACGGTGTTGATAAAGTCATCAATACTCTCGCTGTCACTGACTAAATCAAGCGTAGACTCTACCCCTTCAGGTAAGCTGTAATCAGGATTATCAACAATAATTTTAATTAGTGCTGATAGCAGCAGTTTTTCGTCAGCATCAATCGCAAGCAAGGCTTTGTCTAATGCATCCTCAGAATCAACCGTGTCGTTATCACGACTAATAAGAGCAAATTCAGCAGTACTTACATTGGTAATATTGACACCAAAGTTTTCTTCTTTGCTCAGTGTTCCATCTTCGCCTGCTTGCGAGATTAAAGTAGCAATCGACTTAAGTTGAGAAACAAACTCTACACCCGGGTTGATGGCGTTATCGCCTAGCGCAACAAGTTTCACCAGTTTATTAGCAAAAGAGTCGTCTACTTCAACATCAACACGGTAGCGGCCTTGCTCATCAGCAGTAATCTCAAATAACTCATCACCAATTTGTACCGCCACATTTGAATTTATAATGGGCTCATCCGTTACAATACCTGTAATTGTGACACTGAGCACTTTACGCTTTAATTGAATAGTGACTTGTGCATTAGCTGTTGCACCATCGTCATCGGTGACGGTCACAGATAACACCACATCTGCATCATCTTCAATTGCAGGTGCCGTTATCGTTAGGCTGCTACTGTCACTACCCGACAAAGCTAAATCAGGACCAGAAATCTGCGACCATGCATAAGTACTAATAGTGCCGTCACTATCAGTTGCTGTTGCTAGAAGCGTTAACTCGCTACCTTCGGTGAGTGTTTCATCGCTGCTTATTGATACTGTAGGGCTTTTATTTTCTGCAACTGGCGGCTTTTTATCCTCGTCGCTATCGCTTCCACTGCCACCACAAGCGGTTAAACCGACAAGACTTGTCGCGAGCAGTAGCTGTTTAAAGTGATTTATTAATCGTGAATTAGGAGGGCTCATCATGTCATTCCTTACATTGATTGCTACGTAGCCACCCAAAAAGAGGCAACTGCACAAACAGTTGCCATATCTCAAGGGAAGCGAAATCTAACAATTATGAACAAAGGCGGGATCTCCGTGACTTCCTTAACCATATACTGAGTTCAGCTATGTTTGCCCGTCAAATATGAACACGTGAGATCCCATCAAAACGGTTCATCTTTCGTTAAGTTTTATAGGTTAGATGAGATGCAAAAATTATGTATGCTTGATGCCGACAAAAATGTACTCAAATACGACATAACAATAAAAATCAATAAGTTAAACGTAGTGACACTGATATTCTTTTGCCGTCATACCATATTTTACTTTAAAAAATTTCGAGAAATGTGAGCGAGATGAAAAACCAATATCGTCAATCACCAAACTAATTTGACGACCTTGGCGTAACAACTCGGCAGCTTTTATGAGTCGATAATCCCGTAAATATTCACTCGGTGTCATGTTGAGAAACACTTTTAACTTACGCTGCAACTGACGTTCACTCAGTGCGAGATGCTTAGCACAATGCGTCATTGAGAATCCTTGTTGCTGATAATTTTCAGATACATAGTGCTCAAGCTTTTCAAGTAACTGTTTATCACGCGGATCAACGGGAGTATCTGCCTTTGGTGGGCTTTGATCTGACACCTGAATCACATGCTGTTGAGCATATTGATTAACCCAATCAATCCAATTTTCGACTTTTAATAATAATTCTTCCCTGTCAAAAGGCTTGGTGATTACATCCAGAGCATGTTGTTTTAAACCGCTTACCCGCGTTTCATAGTCTCCTTTAGCAGTGAGTATTATCACGGGAATATGGCACGTAACAGGGGAGCTATGTAGCGCATCTAATACGGCAAAACCATCCACTTTTGGCATCATTAAGTCTGTCACTATCAAATCTGGCACTTGGCTTTGCGCTATTTGCAAACCAACGTGACCATCTTCTGCCAGTAATACCTGATAACGCGGGTGTAATTCAGTTTTTAAATAATGACGCAACTCATCATTATCCTCGATAACCAGTACGGTAGGTTGCTCACAATTTTTCTTGGCTTTAAGATTCTCACTGTCGATACTCACCGAGGTTGCCTGCTCGACAGCCTCAGCTAATGGGAAACGAAGCGTAAATGTTGTGCCTACCGCTAAGCGACTAACAAGCTGAATGTCGCCTTGATACTTATCAACGAGACGTTTCACAATGGCTAACCCAACACCACTGCCTTCTACATTGGCTTGGCTGCTTACACGGTAAAAGATATCAAATACTTTCTCTTTCTCCGCATCAGCAATCCCTTTACCTGTATCGGTCACCTCAATAAAGGCATTGTTATCATGCGTTGTTATTTTTAAGCTTACACTCCCTTGTTTTGTATACTTGAAGGCATTGCTGAGTAAATTGCTTAATATAGTAATTAGCCCCTCTCGGGTGCTTGATATAAAAATTGCTTCTTCTATTTCAACATAAAACTCTACTGATTGCTCACCGAGTACAGAAAACTGTCCTGCAACCTCACGCGCAATCGCAGACAAGGATACAACCTTAATAATCTCTTCATTGCGCTCATCATAACGGGTCAATGTTAAGAGTTTATCGACCAGATTTTCTAAACGTCGACTGTTTCGTAATACCAAGGTTAACTGCTCACGTTTATCTGTGTTTTTTTCATTAAAAATAAGACGCTGCAATGGTGCGATTAACAAACTAAGTGGCGTACGTAACTCATGAGATGCATGCGTAAAAAAGCGCACTTTATTTTCAAGCGAATCACTAAGCGCATCAGCTTGCTGTTCTATCAGCGCTTTTTGCTCTGCAATTTCATCAGTGCGCTCATTGACAAGTTGCTCTAGTTGATACTTTTGTTTACGGATCCGATAGGTCCAAAGCACCGTTAATAACCACACCAAACATAAGACAAGTACTGCACAAACAACATAAAAAGCAGGGCTTTGCCACCATGGAGCCAGTACTTTGATATTCAATAACAATGGGGCGAGTGCGTTCGCTCCACTTTCGCTACTTGCTTTAACGATAAGCTGATAACTGCCAGGCGGTAAGTTGGTGTAATCTATTGATAAGTAAGGACCAGTTACATTTCTCCATTGCTGTTCAAAACCTTCTAAACGGTAAGAATACTTATTAGTTTTAGGTTCTGAATAATGCAAATAACTGACCTGTAAGTGCATGCGTGTAATATCGGCTGGCACTGTGACGATGCGACTCTTCTCGATTTGGTAAAGGCTACCGAGCTTACTCCCAGCAGAAGTAATAAGGTCTTGATCGTCAAACTGTAAACGCGTTAATGCTAACTGCCCACCTTGTTTATTCTTAACGAGTGTTTCAGGGTTAATAACACTTACACCTTGGGTGCCGCCAAACATTAACCGGCCATCTCGCATTTTCAGATAGGCGCCGGCATTAAATTCATTGCCTTGCAAACCGTGACGAGCTTTATAACTGGTGATTGCAAAATTCTCTGGATTTATTTTAGCTAATCCATTGTTTGTACTTACCCAAACCATGCCATCATTGCCTTTTAATAAAGCATAAATCACTTGATTAGGCATACCATCTGCCACATTAATAACCTTTACTTGCTGGCTATTGGTGTCAATGATATTTATTCCATTAGACGTCGCTAACCACATACGTGAACCTTCCTGTAAAAAGGCTCTCACCGTATTATCAGATAAAGCAGATGCGGGGTTACCTTTGCGATAATTAATTAAAGAATCAGTCGCAAAGTTATAGTAATACGCCCCATCCCCATCGGTTGCTATCCACATGTCTGTTGCGGAGCTTTGATATAAGCTTGTCACCCTTGCTGTAGGTATGACTAATTGAGAATGTGCCTGTTTTTCTGAAAAACTGATAAACCGACCTAATTGCCTATCAAAACAAAATAATCCACCACCATTCGTCCCTACCCAGACATTATTTTTCTCATCCACCAGCAAGGCGTAAATACTGTTTTCAGTTAATCCATGGCTCCCTTCATCAGCTCGAAAATGTGTCACACTGCCATCTTGGTGGAGCACATCAATACCCTGCTGCCAACTACCAACCCAAATGTCTCCATTTAAATCTTCGGTTATCGCTTTAATTGCGTTACTGGTAATTGAATTGGGTAAGTTGCTCGCCACGAGGTGTTTAATACGGTTTAATTGTTGATCAAGGATATCTATCCCGCCCCCCCAACTGCCATACCAAATACGTTGCTGCGAATCTTCAAATAGCGCCCAAGCATCTTTACTTGAAAGCGGTGTCGGTTTTTTTAATTTACTGAATTGAAGTGAAGCAGGATCTAGCTTGCTGATACCATTGGCAGTACCAAACCACATAATATCGCTACTATCACGGTAAATACTGTAAACTCGGTCGTGCGCTAAGCTATATCTGTCAAATGGGTCATGGGTTAAAGCAGTAAACGTGTTGGTTTTGCGATCAAAAATATTGATGCCGCCCCCTCGCGTTGCAAGCCATACTCGACCTTGCTGATCAAACTCGATATCACGAATTTCGTTACTGGTTAACCCGTACTCTGAGTCGCTCGATTTAAGCCATTGCTGCATCGATTTTGCTGATAAATCAATCTTAAATAACCCACCGCCTTGACTGGCCAACCATATTGTTTCGTCATTTGCCTGCTTTATCGCAAAGATACTCGAATGAATGCTAGGCGGCTTTGTAAATCCATTCAACAACGTACTGACACGTTGTTGCTTAGCAAGATCATAATGAATTAATCCTGCACCATGAGTACCTAGCCACAATACATCGTGTATTTTTGTTATCGCATAAATAGGCTTTTTTATATCCCGCACTAGTGGGGTCACTTTTTCATTGCGTTTATTGTAAGCGAATAAACTGCCATCATACGTGCCGATATACAGCACGTGAGAATCAACAAACAAACTGGTAATACGGTAGTCTGTTAAAATGGGCGAAGAAAATTGGTAATCGTATAACGGGAGTTGATTTACGCCCCCATTGCGGGTGCCTATAAAAAGGTGCGATTCGTTATCGAGTGCAAGCGGATAAATGTAGTTATTCGTTAAACTATTGTTTTCTCCTGTTGACGAAAAAACAATAAATTCATTCCCATCAAAGCGGTTTAACCCTGCTTGCGTAGAGAACCATACAAACCCCTGCTGATCTTGTTGAATATCAAATACAACGCTTTGTGATAAGCCATTATCAATACTGAAATTTTGAAACGCAGGCCACGCAAAAGGTAAAAAAAATAGACTAAAAAGATAAATAAGAAACCGAGTCATCCCTAAAAGCTACACATTTATTATTAGTTATTAATAAAGAATAGTTCAGTTCAGTTAACATTCATAATAGTTCCCCATTTTAACTACATGAAAGAAAAGCTTTTATTATAGTCGGTTCTAAAGCTCATCACGTTTAAGCCCAATAATACCGCTATTGTTTCAGGCAAAAATACGTTGATGTGTATCTAATAATTTTAGTTAATTTAATTTCAGTGGGTTGCGGGAGCAGTAAATAATGAAGGCAAACCGACGACCTTCGGATTATAAACCTGAATTTCAGACATAAAAAAACACGCGGCTGCGTGTCTGATCATGTTTGCTAATTTAATTTCAGTGGGTTGCGGGAGCAGTAAATAATGAAGGCAAACCGACGACCTTCGGATTATAAACCTGAATTTCAGGCATAAAAAAACACGCGGTGGCGTGTCTAATCATTGTTGCTAATTTAATTTCAGTTGGTTGCGGGAGCCGGATTTGAACCGACGACCTTCGGGTTATGAGCCCGACGAGCTACCAGGCTGCTCCATCCCGCGCCTGAAATTATTAAGTTTATTTTTCTTCTCACTTAATTTAAGAAGTCAGCCAATTCAAAGAATTGGTTGCGGGAGCCGGATTTGAACCGACGACCTTCGGGTTATGAGCCCGACGAGCTACCAGGCTGCTCCATCCCGCGCCTGAAATTATTAAGTTTATTTTTCTTCTCACTTAATTTAAGAAGTCAGCCAATTTAAAAAATTGGTTGCGGGAGCCGGATTTGAACCGACGACCTTCGGGTTATGAGCCCGACGAGCTACCAGGCTGCTCCATCCCGCGCCTGTAATCTCTTAGTAACATAAGCATGTTAACGATGCCCTGTACCAGAGAGAGCGCTATAATATAGCAAAAAAATTAGAAATCAAGGGTTATAATAATAAAAGCGGTTCAAGCGAACAAAAAGCACACAAAACTACTCTAAATAGCACGTTGATGAGGACTGATCATTTTTTGCCACTCCCAATCTGGGTGTCCCATTACAATAAAATCAGGATTCTCAGTACTTTCTCGTTGATTGTAAGTCAGTGGGTTAAATTCAGCGTCAGTAATGCATCCGCCAGCTTCTTCGACAATTACTTGAGATGCACCAGTATCCCATTCACCTGTTGGGCCAATACGTAAAAAGCAATCTGCTTTCCCCTCAGCAATAATGCAAGCCTTTAATGAACATGATCCTAATGCTACGGTGGCAAACTGAGTATTTAAATATTGACTGACCGCCTCAATTTTTTGCCTGCGACTCACCGCTAATGTTAAGTTATCTGGCGTTGCTACCGAAATTTGCTTATCTTGGCCATTTTCACGTTTAAACGCACCATTTTGATAACTTGCGAAATACGTCACTTGTTTAGCTGGCCAGTGTATAACGCCTAAGACGGGATGATTGTTTTCAATCAACGCAATATTTACCGCAAAGTCGCCACTTTCTAAAATAAACTCTCCCGTACCATCCATAGGATCTAGCAACCAATATCGCTGCCAATGTTTCCTATCTTCAAGTGCTGGAATAGGCGTCTCTTCAGACATAATCGGAATATCGGGAGCCAACTTTCTTAGGCCTGCCATCAATACTTCGTTCGATGCCAAGTCAGCTTTCGTTACGGGTGTATTATCTGACTTTTCTTCAGCACCAATATCATCTTGCTGATAAATAGCCATAATAGCCTCACCTGCCTGCTCAGCTAAACGAATACACGGTTCTAAAAAATTATTCATTGCCCGCTCCTGACTCTAGGTACTTTGTTAATAATAGCAAAGCTGCAACACTTCGTGCTTCAGTAAAGTCATCTTGTTGTAATAAAGATTGCCAATCTTGTATTGGCCATTTAACAACAACGAGTGGTTCAGGCTCATCACCAGGTAACGTTTCTGGATAAAGTTGCTCTGCATAGAGAATATGCATAGTGGCATTAAAGTAACTGGGTGCCATCGTTACTTTTTTTAGTGCAGAAAAATGCTTCGCACCAAAACCGACCTCTTCTTTAAGCTCTCGGTTTGCGGCTTGCTCTGGTGTTTCTCCAGGATCAATTAAGCCCTTAGGAAAACCGAGTTGATAGTCGTTCGTGCCTGCACAATATTCCCTTACTAATAGCAATTCATTATCAGCTGTAACGGGCACAATCATCACAGCTCCCCGGCCTCCACCACGAATTCTTTCATACTGCCTTTTTTCATCATTTGAAAACTTCAAAGCCAGAGATTCAACAGTAAATAGTCGGCTTTTGGCGACGACTTCGTTAGACAATATTTGCGGAGGTGTTGGGTGCTTTTTCTGTGTCATTGGCATTAATTTGCTATCATGTCAGTTACACTCATGATAAATCTTTTAAAGTGAATTGCCTATGTTAAATTGGTCAAAAATCGATACAGTACTGCTTGATATGGATGGCACTCTGCTCGATTTGCATTTTGATAATTACTTTTGGCTTACCGTTATTCCCGAACAATATGCATTAAAGCATGGACTCAGTTTAGAGCAGGCGAAAACAGACATTTTTCAACGCTATCAAAAAGTAAGCGGCCAAATAAGTTGGTATTGTTTAGATTACTGGCAACAGCAACTCGATTTACCCATTATGGCGTTAAAGCGTGATATTCAGCATTTAATAAAAATTCGCGAAGACGTCCCCCCTTTTCTAACCGAACTTAGAAAAACAGGCAAAGAATTAATCTTACTTACGAATGCCCACCCAGATTGTGTCATGTTAAAGTTTGAGTTAACGGCAATAGACAATTATTTAGATGGCGTTATTTCAACCCATCAATATGGTGTGAGTAAAGAACATCAACCTTTATGGCAGCAAGTGCAACAAGAATGGCAGTTTGATAAAGCGCGCACTTTATTTGTTGATGACAGTCCCGCAGTGCTCGATGCGGCCAAAGAGTTTGGCATAGGCCATATACTTGCGGTTGCCAACCCTGATAGCCGACAACCGCATAAACAGTTCGATGGCTATTTATCTACCACCGACTTTCGTGACTTCATGCCCCTAAAATGAGCATAAATAGGTTTATTTAGGGTAACGCTGCTCTAAACCTTGATAGACAAGCTTTGCAAAATCAGCATGCTCCGTATCGAGGCTTTTAACAACTTCAACTAAATGCTCGTTATCTTCTTGACCGTTCCACACCTTTATATAACTGCCATCTTTGTAACCATGATCTTGGCGGAAGAAATTAAGTGTATTTTTGCCAACATAGCCACGATATAAATCGTCGATGTCCATGCCAATTTGCGCCATACATCCAGCGAATGCGGCAGCATTAAAACGCTTTTCAGCAACGGCGGTTGCAGCCAATAACTCAAGCGTTTGTTTAAAATCGTCAGCTTGCTCAGGCGCACTTAGTTCAGCTTCAAGTTGAGCGGCAAGTTGCTCGTAACTTGTTTCCCCGTCGATACGCAGTGATAAACCAAAATGGAAAATGTCGACCAGCTCCAAAATAACTTGCTCAGTATCTGGGGTTTGTTTTTTCCACCATTTCCAACCATAGTGGTCGAGCATTTCAGCACACTCAACCCAAATAGCACGATACCATTCAAAACCTTGGCTAAACCATTGCTCATGCACTTTTGTATTCATGGCATTTTGCATCTCAAGCATGACAACGATTTTTTGTAAATTAGCAGACATTTTTAATCCCAACTTGCATTTTTATTTAGCTATATACTACAGATAAATTCAGCATTGATGAAATTAAAAAACAGCTAAGCAGGTCTTCATAAGCAGTTGAAAAAAATAATTGAGGAATACCATGCTGAGAACCCTTCTTGTTAGTGCATTACTTGTGCTATCTAGCCAAACACTTGCAGCCACAGCTCATAATATTGCTGACTCGGCAGAGCACGTCAGTCCACTATTGCCTGGATTAACAATTCCAGATGTTGATTTAAAAGACCAAAACGGCACAACCGTTTCTTTAAAAAAACGTTTTAAAGAAAAAACTACCGTATTAATCGTTTACCGAGGTGGATGGTGTCCCTATTGTTCCAAGCAATTAGCCAACGTACAAAAAATTGAGGATCAATTAGCAGACTTGGGGGCACAAATTATTGCAATATCTCCGGATAGTCCAGAAAAGCTAGCCGAGACTAAAATAACCTCTGCGAACTATCAACTACTCTCTGATGATAGTTTGGCATTGAGCCAAACGTTGGGCTTGGCATTTTATCTCGATGACAAAACAGCAAAAATTTATCGCAACAAGTTAGGGGTTAACTTTGTATCACTCGATGGCAAAGCACAGGTTGCGTTACCCGTTCCTGCTGTTTTTGTAGTAGATAAACAAGGGCTTATCCACTTTCAGTATGCGAACCCTAATTATAAAGTTCGTTTAACAGAAGACGTATTGTTAGCCGCAGTTAAATCAGTGAGCGAACAATAAACACACTATCGAGTGATTAATAAGTAGGGCTTTAAGCCCTAATGCCGATCAGTTAAGACTTTAATCGGCGGATCAGTTGAATGATCCCCTCTATATGTAAAAATCCGATAGACCCTGTTTATCGGATTTTTTTATGCACGTATCTCAAGCCCTCAACATTATTAACAGTTACAAACCAA
>NZ_JACDWU010000251.1:0-398 GCF_016464045.1 Pseudoalteromonas sp. bablab_jr011
ATTTACGTGCAAAGGTGCGGAAATACTTTTCTTCGTCAACTTTGGCATTCCAAATACTGCGTGCGCAACCCATCCACTGGCTTAAAACCAGTTTTTGATGTGATGTTGGGTTAGCACGTAGCTTAATGCCAGTTAGCATGGTCTTTCCGTAGGTTGTCAATTGCGGTAATTATTATTACACTTAGCGTTAAATTGTCAATCTAGTCTATAAGTAAAATGTACGAATGGAGAACAGGCAGAAGCTGCCTATTTAAAAATAATGCTCATCTAGTATTTGTTACAAAATACCGAAGAGGCGTTTTCACTAAAGAGATGTTAGATAGAACCAAAGAGATAATGGAGGAAACCTGTAAGCAAATGGATTGCGAGCTTTTAGAGTTTGGTGGAGAACATGACCA
>NZ_JACDWU010000252.1:0-208 GCF_016464045.1 Pseudoalteromonas sp. bablab_jr011
GGGCTTTAGCCGTGAATTTTTAAAGAGACGTTGCTGCGCAAACACGCCATGCAAGCATAACGCCTACGGTTTAATGTAGGCGTGAAATTTATTTCGCGCGAAGGGGTTGTAAGTAACGAGTTACGAGAAGCGAGATGCGAGCTAAACCGAGATGGTTGTTTATTATTGCTGAAAAGGTTTGCTTTTTCGGCGTTAAAACGCCTCCCAC
>NZ_JACDWU010000253.1:0-237 GCF_016464045.1 Pseudoalteromonas sp. bablab_jr011
CAAATAATGATGAGAATACTAAAGTAGATACCGATTAATTTTTCAATTAATTGGCATATTTTTACTTTTGAAAACTCTTGATAAATAACAATTGTCATTCATCAGAATTTTATTATCAGCTTTCCAAATTTTTAAAGAGCATATTAATTAGTGAAGCCTGCGGCTTTACTAACTAACAATCATCTGTGTGGACACTACGAACAAATAAGTTCTAAATCGTATAAGGAGGTGATCCAG